>NZ_DF968513.1:0-202 GCF_001270025.1 Streptomyces azureus
CGTCGGAACGGCCCAACAGCCGCGAAGACAAACCCTGCTGACAGGGAATCGGGTCCGAAAGGATCTGATAGAGTCAGAACCGCCGGAAAGGGAAACGCGGAAGCGGAAACCTGGAAAGCACCGAGGAAATCGGGTCGAGAAAAGATCTGATAGAGTCGGAAACGCAAGACCGAAGGGAAGCGCCCGGAGGAAAGCCCGAGAG
>NZ_DF968514.1:0-221 GCF_001270025.1 Streptomyces azureus
CTGGGCCGGATGCGCTCGGACCGTGTCCTGCGCCGGGCGGCCCCGCCCCGCGAGCCGGGCACCCGGGGTCGTCCGCCCCGCCACGGCGGCGAGTTCGTCTTCGGCGATCCGGCCGCCTGGAACACTCCCGATGCCGCGACGGTGACCGAGACCCGTTTGTATGGCACCGCCACGGCCCGGGCCTGGGACCGGCTCCACCCCAGGCTGACTCACCGCTCTGC
>NZ_DF968515.1:0-200 GCF_001270025.1 Streptomyces azureus
CCCGAACGCGGGACCTCGTCGGTGAAGTCGTCGTTGGGGTATTCCGCCAGCGGGCCGTGGGCCAGGCGTTGTTGGTCGCGCAGCTTGACCCGGCACAGGTTGAGCACCGCGTGCTGCATGGCCACGTTCACTCGCTGGCCGCGCCCGGTGCGCTCGCGCTGGAAGAGTGCGGCGAGGATCCCGGCGACGGCGTGGACGCC
>NZ_DF968516.1:0-176 GCF_001270025.1 Streptomyces azureus
GCCTGCCCCACCTGCCACCGCGACATACCCACCCGCACACCGACCTGACCAAGCACTACTAGTGCCGTATCAGGCAACGTTCGCCCCGTTCTTGCAGCTCGAAATCGAGCTGGTGCGGCTGGGATTGCCGCATAGCCTCCAGGCTGTGGACAGGGAACGCAGTGCTCGGCAGCTTC
>NZ_DF968517.1:0-303 GCF_001270025.1 Streptomyces azureus
GTCATCCTCGACGAACTCGGCGCTCGGGGTGAGCTGGACTGGTCGCGGTGCGCGATCGACTCCGTCGCGGTCCGGGCGGCAAAAGGGGGCCACTGACCGGACCGAATCCGACCGACCGCGGCAAGCCGGGATCGAAATCCACCTCATCACCGACCGAAACGGCCTGCCGCTGTCGCTGGGCATCTCCGGCGCCAACACGCACGACAGCCTCGGCCTGAAGCCGCTCGTGCGTGGGATCCCGCCCATCCGCTCCCGCCGCGGACCCCGCCGCCGGCGTCCGGCCAAGCTACACGCCGACAAGGG
>NZ_DF968518.1:0-142 GCF_001270025.1 Streptomyces azureus
AGCAGGGGGTACCCCCAGAGCACGCACCGGACGCCGCTCCTTGACGGGCAAACGTTGCCTGCCGGGGCACTAGTAGCAACGCCGTTCAGTTAGGCGTGGGGGCTGTTCGTCAAGGCTGGTGAACGAGGCAGCGGAGCTGCTG
>NZ_DF968519.1:0-565 GCF_001270025.1 Streptomyces azureus
CCGCGCAGCCACCATCTGGATCGGCAGCCTTCTGTAAACCTGATGATCACAACTAGAGACGCGCCCTAGAAGTCCTTCAGGGAAAGGGGTGAAGATTTGCGGAGCCGGAGGATTTCCATACCGGTCACACGGCGCGGACAATCCCCTGCGACGGGCGCACGGAGGTGCCGCGCAGGCCCATGAAAGAAAGCGCGCGCCGGTCGGCTGCCTCGTCGAGCCGGCGTGGCGAGAACCGATGCGCCGACGCGGTCGCCCAGCACGTCGAACGCGAGCACGCTGCTCCCCGTCGCGGCAGCGCCGTTCTCCTTGGCGACGGTGAACGCGGTGAAGTAGTAGGTGACCGTGATGGTTCTGCTGTTCTTCGGCGCGAGTTCCACTGAGGCTGCTTCCCAGCGTGGTCCGGGCACGCGGGTATGGGTAGGTGGGAGCGACGCGGCGGCACGGCATCCATGACCGTGCCGCCCTGGCGGCATGTCCGGCCAGTGACAGCACCGGGCTTAGGGGTCCTTTCAGAATGCCGGGACTTTGCGGGCGAGGGTC
Source organism: Streptomyces azureus (assembly GCF_001270025.1). NCBI lineage: Bacteria > Bacillati > Actinomycetota > Actinomycetes > Kitasatosporales > Streptomycetaceae > Streptomyces > Streptomyces azureus. The sequence goes on from NZ_DF968519.1 coordinate 541, forward strand.
ATGCAGTGGGCGAGCTGGAGGAGAG
>NZ_DF968520.1:0-3696 GCF_001270025.1 Streptomyces azureus
GCCTGGGGCCGTGCGGCGGAGGAACGTGCGTATACCCATGCCCGCATCTTTGCGAGCGCCGGGGACGCGGGCCCTTTCTCGGGGGCCACGCGAGTGACGTTTTCGGCGGGGGTGGGGCGGCGGGTGCCCCCGGCACAGCGCTTGGCCGAGGGCATACCGCGTCTTCTGTTCAGGGACTGCTTCGCGTACTCCGGGATTGCTTCGCGCAGCGCGCCGGACTAGCGCCCCGGCAGGCAACGTTCGCCCCGTCGCGACGCCCGGCACGCCCTCTCGCCACACCGGACGCCGCTCCTTGACGGGCAAACGGTGCCCGCCGGGGCACTAGTGCGCTGCCGACTCCCAGTCCGAGCCCGCGCCCACCGAGACGCCCAGCGGTACGCGGAGGTGGACGGCGTTCGCCATCTCACGGCGGACGAGTTCCTCGGCGGCAGCCCGCTCCCCGGGGGCGATCTCCAGCACGATTTCGTCGTGGACCTGGAGCAGCATGCGGGAGGCGAGCCCGGCGTCCTTGAGCGCGCTGTCCACCTTGAGCATGGCGATCTTGACGATGTCGGCCGCCGTGCCCTGGATGGGCGCGTTGAGGGCCATCCGCTCGGCCGCCTCGCGACGCTGGCGGTTGTCGCTGTTGAGGTCGGGGAGGTAGCGGCGGCGTCCGAAGAGCGTCGCCGTGTAGCCCGTCGCCCGGGCCTCGTCGACCGCCCGGCGCAGATAGTCCCGTACGCCGCCGAACCGCTCGAAGTACGCGTCCATCAGGGCGCGGGCCTCCGCCGCCTCGATGTTCAGCTGCTGGGAGAGGCCGAAGGCCGACAGACCGTAGGCCAGGCCGTACGACATGGCCTTGATCTTGCGGCGCATCTCGGCGTCCACCGCGGTCGGCTCGACCGCGAAGACCTGGGAGGCGGCCGTGGTGTGCAGGTCCTCGCCGGAGGTGAACGCCTCGATCAGGCCCTCGTCCTCGGAGAGGTGGGCCATCACGCGCAGTTCGATCTGGCTGTAGTCGGCCGTCATCAGGGACTCGAAGCCCTCGCCGACGACGAAGCCGCGGCGGATCGCGCGGCCCTCGTCGGTGCGGACCGGGATGTTCTGGAGGTTCGGGTCCGTCGAGGACAGGCGGCCGGTGGCGGCGACCGTCTGGTTGAACGTGGTGTGGATGCGGCCGTCCGCGGCGATCGTCTTGATCAGGCCCTCGACGGTGACGCGGAGCTTGGCCTGCTCGCGGTGGCGGAGCATGATCACCGGCAGCTCGTTGTCCGTCTGCGTGGCGAGCCAGGCCAGCGCGTCGGCGTCCGTCGTGTAGCCGGTCTTGGTCCGCTTCGTCTTGGGCAGGGCCAGCTCGCCGAAGAGGACCTCCTGGAGCTGCTTGGGCGAGCCCAGGTTGAACTCGTGCCCGGCCGCCGCGTGGGCCTCCTTCACCGCCTGCTGGACGGCGCCGGCGAACATCTGCTCCATGGCCTCCAGGTGGGGCCGGTCGGCGGCGATGCCGTGCCGCTCCATGCGGGCGAGCAGCGCGGACGTGGGCAGCTCCATGTCGCGCAGCAGGTCGGCGGCGCCGACCTCCTCCAGGCGGCTCTCGAAGGCCTCGCCCAGGTCGAGGACGGCGCGGGCCTGGATCATCAGGGCCTCGGCCTCGGCGCCCTCGTCCGCGCCGAAGGCGAGCTGCCCGTCGGCCGCGGCGGCGGGGGCCAGCTCGCGGTGCAGGTACTCCAAGGACAGCGCGTCAAGGTCGAAGGAGCGGCGGCCCGGCTTGACCAGGTAGGCGGCGAGCGCGGTGTCCATGCGCACGCCCTCGACGCTCCAGCCGTGCTCGGCGAAGACGCGCATGGCGCCCTTGGCGTTGTGGAAGATCTTGGGCCGGGCGGCGTCGGCGAGCCAGGTGGCGAAGGCCCTCTCGTCGGCCTCGTCCAGCTGGGAGGGGTCAAACCAGGCGGCCGCCCCGCCGGGCGCGGCGAGCGCGACCTCGGCGACCGAGCCCGTGCCGAGCGCCCAGGCGTCGACCGTGGCGACGCCGAGGGGCTGGGCGCCGTGCTCGGTGAGCCAGCCGGCCAGCTCGCCGGTGCCGAGCACCGTGCCGTCCAGCTGCACGCCGTCCGTGCTGATCGGGGTGGTCTCGGCCTCCTCCGCGCCGGGGTCGACGGCGAAGAGCCGCTCGCGCAGGGAGGGGTTGCGGATCTCCAGGGTGTCCAGGATCACCGCGACGGCCTTGCGGTCGTAGGCGGTCCGCTCCAGGTCGGTGACGCCCTTGGGCAGCTCGACCCGGCGCTCCAGCTCGGTCAGCCGGCGGTTGAGCTTGACCGCTTCCAGGTGGTCGCGGAGGTTCTGCCCGGCCTTGCCCTTGACCTCGTCCACGCGCTCGACGAGCTGCGCGAACGACCCGAACTGGTTGATCCACTTCGCGGCGGTCTTCTCGCCGACGCCGGGGATGCCGGGGAGGTTGTCGGACGGGTCGCCGCGCAGGGCCGCGAAGTCCGGGTACTGCGCGGGCGTCAAGCCGTACTTCTCGAACACCTTCTCCGGGGTGAAGCGGGTCAGCTCGGAGACGCCCTTGGTCGGGTACAGCACCGTGGTGTGCTCGCTGACCAGCTGGAAGGAGTCCCGGTCGCCGGTGACGATCAGCACCTCGAAGCCCTCGACCTCGGCCTGGGTGGCGAGGGTGGCGATCACGTCGTCCGCCTCGAAGCCGTCGACCGCGAAGCGGACGGCGCCCATCGCGTCGAGGAGCTCGCCGATCAGCTCGACCTGGCCCTTGAACTCGTCCGGGGTCTTGGAGCGGTTCGCCTTGTACTCCGTGAACTCCTGGGAGCGCCAGGTCTTGCGGGAGACGTCGAAGGCGACCGCGAAGTGCGTGGGCGCCTCGTCGCGCAGCGTGTTGGCCAGCATCGACGCGAAGCCGTAGATCGCGTTCGTCGGCTGGCCCGTCGCGGTGGTGAAGTTCTCCGCGGGCAGCGCGAAGAACGCTCGGTAGGCCAGCGAGTGCCCGTCCATGAGCATCAGTCGCGGACGGCTGCCGCCGGAGGTCTTGTCGGTCGTCTTCGATGCTGTCTCTGCCACGCCCCCGATCCTGCCACGCCCCACTGACACTCGGCCCCGGCCCCGGACCCGGCCCTCGGCGGCGCGGGCGCCGGGGCGGGCCCCGCCCCGGCCCGCCCCCACTCGATGTCACCGCCGCGTGGGAGGATCGGAGATGTACCTCACAGCGCAGTCGAAGGGGAGCGTGCGATGGCGACGAAGCCGCCCAAGGGTGATCCGGTTCAGGACGCGCCGCAGGTCGCCGGGCCGAAGCACGCGGCAGCGGGCCTCCCCGCGATCGGGCACACGCTGCGCGCCGCCCAGCAGCAGATGGGTGTGAAGCGCACCGCGCTGACGCTGCTGAGCGTGAACCAGAAGGACGGGTTCGACTGCCCGGGCTGTGCCTGGCCGGAGCCGGAGCACCGGCACAGGGCGGAGTTCTGCGAGAACGGCGCGAAGGCCGTCGCCGAGGAGGCCACGCTGCGCCGGGTCACGCCCGAGTTCTTCGCCGCGCACCCGGTCGCCGACCTGTTCGGCCGCAGCGGCTACTGGCTGGGACAGCAGGGGCGCCTCACCCACCCCGTGTATCTCCCCGAGGGGGGCACGCACTACGAGCCGGTCACCTGGGAGCGCGCCTTCGACATCATCGCCGAGGAGATCGCCGCCCTCGGCTCCCCGGACGAGGCCGTC
>NZ_DF968521.1:0-137 GCF_001270025.1 Streptomyces azureus
CTTCCAGCGCGCAGATCACCGAATAGGGCCAGCCAGGGACGGGGATGTGCTGGTCCTTGCCACGTCCGTAGGTGTGACACAGGATCCGCTGCGGTGAGGTGTGCGCGTCGGGACGCAGCCAGCAGGTGATGTCGGCG
>NZ_DF968522.1:0-284 GCF_001270025.1 Streptomyces azureus
CCGGATCCGCCTCCCAGACGGACCCGATTCGGCAAGATTGATCCCGACATCACACAGACCCTAGTGCCCCGGCAGGCAACGTTCGCCCGTCAAGGAGCGGCGTCCGGTGCGTGCTCTGGGGGTACCCCCTGCTCGAAGAGCTTGGGGGAGTGCCGGCCGGAAGCCCTCGTGCTGGATGTACTCGGGCTTTCGGCCGGTGCGGCGAGAGGGCGTGCAGGGCGTCGCGACGGGGCGAACGTTGCCTGCCGGGGCACTAGTAGTGCTTGGTCAGGTCGGTTGTGGTG
>NZ_DF968523.1:0-233 GCF_001270025.1 Streptomyces azureus
GCCCCGCCCCGCGAGCCGGGCACCCGGGGCCGTCCGCCCCGCCACGGCGGCGAGTTCGTCTTCGGCGATCCGGCCACCTGGAACACTCCCGATGCGGCGACGGTGACCAAAACACGTTTGTATGGCACCGCCACGGCCCGGGCCTGGGACCGGCTCCACCCCAGACTGACTCACCGCTCTGCGTGGGTCTCCCAGCTGGGTGCTCTGCCGGTCATCGAGGGCACGGTGATCCG
>NZ_DF968524.1:0-143 GCF_001270025.1 Streptomyces azureus
TCCCACGCCACCAGGGCCTTGCCGGTCTCCTTCATCGCCGTGCGCGAATCACGCAGCCAGGAGGGCAGCTTGTCGTCCGGCAGGGTCCAGAACTGGGCGTTCGCCCCGGGGATGGCCGTGATCACCAGGCCGGTCGCGAGCTG
>NZ_DF968525.1:0-1469 GCF_001270025.1 Streptomyces azureus
GTTCCTCGTCGTGCACGAGGAAGACCGAGTGGCTGCCGATGTTGGCGAGGTGGGTGTCGACGGGGACGCGGCGGCTCCATCGGACCGTGCGGCGGGTGAAGTCGAGGCGGCCGGTGGGGTCGGCGGCGCGGGCGTTGACGTTCCGCTTCTCTGCCGCGACGTCGATGCCGAAGTGGCGCTCTGTACGGGCGGCGGCCTCGGCGATCCACGGCACGTCGAGGGCGTCGGTGTTCCACCAGAGCGCGAGGGCACCGCCGGGGCGCAGGACGCGGAGGGCCTCCGGGACGGATCGGGCGGGGTCGGTCCAGTGCCAGGCCTGGGCGTAGGTGACGAGGTCGAGGGAGGCGTCGGCGAGGGGGAGGTCGTCGCCGGTGCCGCGGATGATCGGGATGGCGGGGAGGGTGCTGCGGAACTGGGCCGCCATGCCGTCGCCGGGTTCTACGGCGATGACGTTCGCGCCTCGTGCGTGGAGGAGGGCGGTGGCTATGCCGGTGCCGGCGCCTATGTCCGCGACGCGGGAGCCGGGAAGTGGCCGGCCGGCCAGGGCTTCTACCGCGTCGAAGAGGGCTGGGGGGTAGGAGGGACGGTTGGCCGCGTATCGGGCTGCGGCGGTGTTGAAGGAGTGGGCACGGGCGGTGCGGGTCGGGGGTGTTGGTGTGGGGGGTCTGCGGGTGGTCTCGGCTCCGGTGGGGTGGTCGGCGGAGGGGTGTGTGGTCATACGGCCATGGTGGCCGGGGGTGGGGGTGGGCGGCGGTGAGTTTTCGGTGAGAGGCCCGGGGGTTATGCGCGGCGGCGCTTTTTCGACGGGTTGCCCGAGCGGCGGGTCGTGCGCTTCTCGTGGTGCCTGCGGGCTGCCTCGTACTCCTCGCGGTGGAGCCTTTCGCCGGGGGCCTCGGTGAGGGAGCGGAAGAAGTACGCGAGGAGGGAGCCGACGAAACCGATGGTCAGGAGGCCGCGCAGGGATGCCTGGCGGTCGGGATCGGGGCGGCGGGTGAAGCCGTCCCAGGTGTGGCGGAAGGCCAGCGCGCTGCAGATCGCGAACATCACGACCATGAGCAGTGTGACGAAGCTGCCGATCGCGGCGATCTGGAGGCCCTGGTAGGCGAGACGGAGGACGAGGCAGGAGACGACTGCGGCGGCCAGTGAGCCGAGGGCGACGCCGATGCGGCGGGCCGTGTAGCCGTTGTCGTGGTTCAGCCAGGTCGTGCCGAAGAAGCGGATGGGTTCGGGGTGGGGGCCGACGGGGCCGCCCGTCGAGCCCGCGGGGGTGGCCGGGATGCCGGGTTCGTCGCTCACGGCTTGATTATGGCTCCGGGGCGACCGCGGGCTCTTCGGGGGCTCAGCCGCAGCGGGGGGCGACGTAGCCGTCGCTGCCCGTTTTGACGTACGTGTCGGAGATGAACTCGCCGTTGTCGATGTTGTCCCAGATGTTCGACGTGCCGTACGGGCCGCTCACCGTCGTCCCCGGT
>NZ_DF968526.1:0-162 GCF_001270025.1 Streptomyces azureus
CGGAACCGCCGCTCATGCTTCGGCGGCAGCGGCTCGATCACCGCCCACAGTTCGTCGCTGACCTCCCACGGCTTCCGCCGTGTCATGGTCACCCCCACACAACACGGGATCACGTACCTCTCCACCGTGCCACAGGAAGATCATTCTGCAAGGACCCCTAAG
>NZ_DF968527.1:0-321 GCF_001270025.1 Streptomyces azureus
GGTTGGTGGTGCGGGTGGCTGCGGTGCCGAGTGAGAGGGACCAGAGCCACCAGGCGCCGGGGTGCAGGGGAGCTGGGTGTCGGTGCTGGGGGCGGGGCGTTTGCGCTGCCCGGCGCTGCGGGGTGCCGCCCTCTTCGGGACGGGCGCCGCCCCAGCGGCACGATTGCCCGCAGCCAAGCCGGCTAAGACCGCCCACGCCGCCGTACCTGCCAGATCGCTGCTGCGCCCAGCACCGCCACTACGGCGATTCCCGCCACCAGCCCCAGGGACGGGCCGTCGTCCGAGGTGCCCTTCTTCTGTGCGGACGGCTTCTGCTTCTCG
>NZ_DF968528.1:0-569 GCF_001270025.1 Streptomyces azureus
GCCTGGGTCGCGCCGGGCTGCGGATAGCCGTAGCCGCCACCCTGGCCACCGCCGGGGCCGCCGGGCCCGCCAGGGCCGCCGCCCGGGCCGGTGGACGACGGCGGGGGGAGCACCCAGTCGTCACCGCCGCCGAAGGACTGACCGCCCTGCTGCGGACGCTGGGTCTCCTGCGGGAATCCGGGCGGAGCCGGCGGGCCGGACTGCTGGTAGCCCTGGGGAGCGCCGCCGTGACCGCCGGGGCCACCGGGCGCGCCAGGGCCGGGCGGCGGCGGGACCGGCCGCGAGGGGTCGGCACCGAATCCGGGCGGACCGGGAGGACCGCCGGGGCCACCAGGACCGCCGGGGCCACCGGGGCCGGGGCGACCGCCGGGCCCGGGGTGACCCGAGGGGGCGCTGCCGAACGGCGGGATCGGCTCGGCCGGGCGGTTCATCTGCGACGGGCGGGAGCCCTGGTACTCGTACGAGTCACCGCCGCCGTACGACGGCCCCGGCGGGCCGGACGGACCGGGCTGGCCCGGCGGCTGGAAGCGCACACCCGGGCCGGGCGCCGGCGGGGGCGGGGCGGCGGG
>NZ_DF968529.1:0-414 GCF_001270025.1 Streptomyces azureus
CGCGGTCCACAGGATGTTGCGCAGGCTGCGCACCCGGGCCAGTTCGTCGTCCAGCGCGTTGTACGCGGCATCGAGCGCCCGGACCATGAGATCCCGGTCGCTCGGTGACATCTCGCCGGAGATGATGGAACGGAGCCGCCGGGCGAGGCGGACGCGCCGTGGGTCGTCGGTGGCCAGATGATCCTTGACCAGCGCCATGACCTCGCTGGCACGGCCGGCGGCTTCCTCGTCGGATACCAGTTGGAGGAGCGTCACCTCCGCGCTGCGCACGTTCGACCAGACGCCCTCACGAGCGGCCGACCCCGACCACGGACGCCGCCATCCGAAATTCTCGTCGGCAGCCGAGCTGGCTTTTTCCAGATGGCTCCGCATTCCCTCTACGAGGGTCATACGGTCTTCAGGACAGGGCCGGAC
>NZ_DF968530.1:0-2905 GCF_001270025.1 Streptomyces azureus
GCGGCCCGATCTGTCGACGCTGTGCCTGCTGGTGGGCGCGGAGGCGGACGGCGCGCTGGACGAGGCGGGCCTGGACGCCGCGCAGGTCGAGCTGGACCGGCTGGCCGGGCTGCTGCCGTACCGGCCCGGGGGACCGCAGGCGTGGGCTGTCGCCCTGCGGGAGCTGCTCGGGGACCGGCTGGGCTTCCACGGCGCCCCGGCCGACTACCAGCGCCTGGAGTCGTCGCTGCTGCACGAGGTGCTGGTGCGGCGGCGCGGGCTGCCGATCCTGCTGTCCGTGGTGTGGATGGAGGTGGCCCGGCGGGCTGGGGCGCCGGTGTATGGGGTGGCTCTGCCGGGGCATTTCGTGGTCGGGTTCGGCCCCGACGAGGGGCAGGTGCTCGCCGATCCGTTCGACGGGGGGCGGGTGCTGACGGGGGCGGACGCCGAGTTGCTGGTGGCCGGGGCGACGGGGACGCACCTTGATCCGTCGATGTTGCGGCCGGCCGATCCGCTCGATGTGGTGTTGCGGATTCTGAACAACGTGCGGGCCTGGGCGGCGGCTCGGCCGGAGCGGTCGGATGTTGCGTTGTGGGCGGTCGAGTTGTCGTTGCTGTTGCCCTCGCATCCGGCTCGGTTGCGGTACGAGCGGGCGCAGTTGCTGGTGGGGCGGGGGGATTTTCTGGGTGGGGCCGAGGAGTTGGAGTCCTATGCGGAGGTTGTACGGGCGGTGGATGAGAGGGCTGCCGAGCGGGTGCGGGGGGAGGCCGCGGCGGCCCGGGCGATGCTCAACTGACGCTGCTCACCGTAGGGGCCCTGTTCACAACCAGCCCTTTTCCCGTGCTGCTCGGACCGCCTCCGCGCGGTTTCTCACCGCCAGCTTCTGGATGGCTGTGCTGAGGTAGTTGCGGACTGTGCCCTGGGAGAGGTGCAGGGCCGTGGCCACCGCGTCGGTGGAGCCGTCCGCCGCTGCTCGGAGGACTTCTCGTTCGCGGTCCGTGAGGGGATTGGCGCCTTCTGCCAAGGCCGCTGCGGGTCGGCGGACTGGATGCGGACGGTCTGACCGGAGACCGCCAGGGAGGTCAGGAAGGGCAGGCCGCGCAGGGCTGCCTCGTCGACGGTGCCCGCCGGGTCGAAGGAGACCCGGCGGGCACCGGCCTTGGCCGTTTTCCTGGACCCAGCGGAACCACTGCCCACGGCGAGTGCAGGAGGGATCAGTTCCGGTCATTCTGAAGCAGCCGGACGCCCGCCGAACGAGGCGAGGGGGCGCCCCGGCCATGAACCGGAGCGCCCCCTCGATCTGCTTGTTCGGCTAATTGGGGTCGGTCTCGATCACACCGACGCGGTCCGCCGCCGTCTTGCCGAGCAGGGCCGGCCGCATGGCGACGATGACGTCGTCGGGCGTCACGGGAGTCTTCTTGCCGTTGCCCCGCGTGATCAGCACGTCGTCGTAGGCGCCGCCGTACAGCTCCTTCAGCGCGGCCTTGTCGTAGTACTCGACCAGCTTGTTGCCGACCGGCTTGACGCCGAGGAACTTCCACAGGGAGTTCTGGGGGCTGAACTTGACCTCCACGCCGCCCGCCTCGACCGTGACAATGCCCGACATCGCCGGCTTGGCGAACTTGTTCATCATCTGGTCGACCTCGGCGTTGGAGATCTTCGGCTGCTGGGTGGTGGTCGGGACGGTTACCGGCGTGGCCGAGCCGGTCTCCACCTGGGCGCGGTACGCCTCCTCCACCGCCGCCGTCGACCTGGCGAGGTCGATGCCCTTGCCCGCCTTGCCGTAGACGGGTACGGCCTTGCCCGGCTTGAACTTGATCGTGCCCTCGGTGACCGAGCCGGCGCCGCCGGCCGCGCTCTCCAGGGCGGCGTGCAGCTTCTCCTCGTCGATGGGCATGTCCGGGGCGACGACCCGGTGGTTGCCGAACAGCGAGCCGATCACGGAGACCGGGTTGTAGTCGCTCTTCGCCGCCGAGTCGGCCGTGGCGTCCATGTCGAACTGGAGGCCCGCGTTGTCCGGATCGAGGGACACGGTCCTGCCGTCCACCGACAGCTTCAGCGGCTTGCCCACGCGGTCGTCGAAGGCGTCGTCGAGTTTCTTGACCGCGCCGTCACGGGTCGTGCCGCCGATGTCGACGCCGAGCACGGTGGTGCCCTTGGGCACGTCGGTGCGGTTCATCAGCAGGCCGGCGCCGTAGACGCCACCGGCCAGGACGACCACGCCGGCGGCGAGCAGCACGAGCTTGTTGCGCCCCTTCTTCTTCGGCGCCTTCGAGGAGCTCGCCGGGGGCGGGGAGACCGGCTCGGGCAGCTTCGGGGCCGTGTGGGGCGCCGGGCCGTCGCCGGGCGCGCCCGGGCCGAACGGCGAGGCCGCGCCGGGCGGTACGACGGGGATGCCGCTGGTGACGGTGTGCCCGGAGACGTTGTCGTGCCGGGGGCCGTAGCCCTGGCCGTCCGGAGGCTCGGGGGCCGGCTTCTGCGGCGTGAGGATGGCGGTGTCGTCGCTCATCCCGCCGCCGGGGCCGTGGCCTGCGGCGCCGTGGCCGGTGGGAGCGGCAGCGCCGGGGGCGCCGCCGAGGAGGCCGGGGCCACCGGGGCCCGAAGGGGCGCCGGAGCCCCCAGGGCCTCCGGGCTTGCCCGTACCGCCGGGGCCGCCAGGGCCTGCGGAGTTTGCCGTACCGGCAGGTCCGCCGGGTCCGCCCGTGCCGGCGGGGCCGCCTATGGCTCCGGGACCGGCAGGTGCGCCGGGGCGGCCGGGCTCGTCGAAAGCACCGGGTCCACCGGGCCCACTCGGCTCGTTGAAACCGCCGGGGCCGCCGGAGCGACCAGGCTCGTTGAAGGCGCCGAGGCCGCCAGGGCCACCCGGCTCATTGAAGGCGCCGGGGCCGCCAGAACGACCAGCCTCGCTGAAGCCACCGGGACCGCC
>NZ_DF968531.1:0-747 GCF_001270025.1 Streptomyces azureus
TCTGAGCTCGACGTGGGGGGGCCGGTGTTCGAGGCTGACGTGGGGCCCTGTCCGAGCCCTGTGTGGGGCTGGCGTCCGGCCTCATGCGGGGCCCTGTCTGAGCCCGACGTGGGGACCCCTGCCCAAGCCCGACGTGACGGATGGGCAGAGGCCGAGCCCGACGCAGGGGTTCAGCGTTTGACCCAACGCGGGAGCCCAGTGCCCTGACCAAGTGGAGGTCAGTGTCTGTACCCAGTGTGGGGTTAAGTGCCTGGCCCCGACGTGGGGGGGGCAGTGCGCGGGTTCGGTGCCCGGGCCCACTGAGGGGTTGGTGCCCGGCCCCAGTGCGTCTTAGCGCCCGGACCCGGCGGGGCCAAAGTCTGTCCCCACTGGGGAGGTAAGTGCCCGGTCCCAGGTGTGGGTCAGTGCGCGGGTCCACCACCGGTTCAACGCCCAGACCAACTGCGGGCAGTGTCTGGACCCAGCGTCGGGGTCAGTGCCCGGACCCAGCAGGGGTCAGCGTCTTGTACGCAGTGTGGGTTAAGTGCCCGGCCGCAAGGCGGGAGCAGGGCTTCAGGCCCGAACCCGACACGGGCGGGTGTCCAGCGCATCCGAGCTCGATGCGAGGATCGAGGGCGCAGCCCCCTGAATGGTGCGGGGCCGGAGCCCCGCGAGGGGCGCGGGGGACGCAGTCCCCACCGGGGCCCGGGGCGGAGCCACGAGGCCTTTCGGCCCCGGCCCCTTGAGTAACCGCTTCGGGTGGGTGGG
>NZ_DF968532.1:0-960 GCF_001270025.1 Streptomyces azureus
GGGTGGCGGTGGGGGTGGTCGTGCGGGTGGTGATCGTGGGGGTCATCGCCTCGTCTCCTTTGTGCGGGCTGCCGCCTTGGCCTCGTCCACCAGGTGCAGGAAGGCCTCCTCGACCGTCGCCGCGCCGGTGCGGGTGCGCAGGGCCTCCGGGGTGTCGTCGGCGAGGAGCTCGCCCTCGCGCAAGAGGAGGAGGCGGTGGCAGCGTTCTGCCTCGTCCATGACGTGGGAGGAGACGAGGAGTGTCGCGCCGCGGCTCGCCGCGATGTCGTGGAAGAGGGTCCACAGGTCGCGGCGCAGGACCGGGTCGAGGCCGACGGTCGGTTCGTCGAGGACCAGGAGTTCGGGGGTGCCGAGAAGGGCTACGGCCAGGGAGACGCGGCTGCGCTGGCCGCCGGAGAGGTTGCCGGCCAGGGCGTCGGCGTGGGTGGTGAGGTCGACGTCGGCTATCGCGCGGGTGACGTGGTCGTGGCGGCGTTCTGCGGCGGGCCGGCCGGGGTCGAGTATCGCTGCGAAGTAGTCGAGGTTCTGGCGGACCGTCAGGTCGTCGTAGACGGACGGGGCCTGGGTGACGTAGCCGATGCGAGTGCGGAGGGTGGGGTGGCCGGCGGGGTGGCCGAGGACGTCCAGGGTGCCGGTGACCTTGGCCTGGGTGCCGACGATGGCGCGCATGAGGGTGGACTTGCCGCAGCCGGAGGGGCCGAGGAGGCCGGTGATCTGCCCTCGGGGGACGGTGAAGCCGAGGTTGCGGAGGACCTCGCGGGGGCCTCGGGCGACGGTGAGGTTCTCGGCGTGGACGGCTGTCGGCTCCGTGGTGGTGCTGGGGCGTGGCGGGCCAGGAGCATTATTCATCATGTGATGAATAATGCTCCTGGGGGTGGGGCGCGTCAAGCAGGGGTCTTCGCGAGGAGGAGGACTACTTCGTAGACCTCCTCGACGATGCCGTCCGGGAAGGCCCCGAGG
>NZ_DF968533.1:0-103723 GCF_001270025.1 Streptomyces azureus
TTACAGCGCCGATGGTACTGCAGGGGGGACCCTGTGGGAGAGTAGGACGCCGCCGAACAATTCTTGAGAAAACCCCCGCATCTTCGGATGCGGGGGTTTTCTGCGTTTAGGGTCGAGCTATGCGCTATGACCTCGTGATCTTCGACAACGACGGTGTCCTCGTCGACAGTGAGCCCATTTCCAACCGGCTCCTGGCCGCCTATCTCACTGAGCTTGGGCACCCGACGTCCTACGAGGACTCCCTGCGCGACTACATGGGCGCTGCCATGCACCGCGTACACGACATGGTGGTGGGACGGACCGGGCAGCGGCTTCCGGTGGACTTCGACGACGTGTTCCACGCTCGGGTCTTCGCGGCCTTCGAGCGGGACTTGAAGCCGGTGGCCGGCATCGAGGAGGTCCTTCAGAAGCTTGCCGCCGATTCCCTGCCGTACTGCGTGGCGTCGTCCGGGAGTCATGAGCGGATCCGGGTGGGTCATCGGACGACCGGGCTCGATCGGTGGTTCGACGAGAGGCGGATCTTCAGCGCGCAGGATGTGGGGAGGGGGAAGCCGGCTCCCGATCTGTTCCTGTACGCGGCCGAGCGGATGGGGGTCGCGCCGGAGCGCTGTGTCGTCGTCGAGGACAGTCCGCTGGGGGTGCAGGCGGCGGTTGCGGCGGGGATGGACGTGTACGGGTTCACCGCCATGACGCCGGCGGAGCGGCTGGTCGGGGCCGGGCGGCTCTTCTCCGACATGATGGAGCTGACTGAGCTGCTCGTGTGAGGGCTTAGAAGCTGAATCAAATTCATCTTTGGCTGGATCTACCCACGGGTAAGCCGGGGCCCTACGCTCGCCGCCATGACTGATGTGCTGCGGCGCGGCAGGGCCTCGTTGGCGTTCAGCTTCTTGGTGCAGGGGGTCGCCTTCGCTCTGCTCGTGACGCGGATTCCGGCCATCCAGGACCGGTACGGGGTCTCCGACGCGCTGCTGCCCGCCTTCCTGGCCGCCGTGCCGATCCTCGCCGGGGTCGGGAGCGTGACCACCGAGCGGCTGGTGAAACGGGTGCGGCCGAGCCGGCTGCTGCGGTGGTCGCAGCCCGTGGTGCTGTTGGCGCTGCTCGGGGTCGGGGCCGGCGAGCGGATGGTGGAACTGGGCGTGGCGCTCGCGGCGTTCGGGCTCGCCGTCGGAGTGCTGGACGCGTCGATGAACATGCTCGGGGTGAGTCTTCAGCGGTCATACGGGCGCAGCATCATGCTCAGTTTCCACGCGGCCTACAGCCTGGGCGGGATCCTGGGGGCCTCGCTGGCGTGGGCGGGGGCGCACTGGGATCTGGCCTTGTGGGTGTCGTACCTGCCGGTCGTGGCGGTACTGCTGCCGGCGGTGCTGGTGGGGAGCCGGTGGTACGTCGACGACCGGGGCGCGGCGGCCGGGCCGGAGGAGAAGGCCGGGGAGGAGCAGGCCGTCGCGTTCAAATGGCTGCTGCCGCTGTGTCTGGTGATGACGGTCGCCTATATCGGTGACTCCACGGTCTCCAACTGGAGCGCGAAGTACCTCCAGGACGTGCTGGGGAGCTCGGAGCAGCTGGCGACGGTGCCGTACAACGTGTACATGGTCACCACGCTGCTGGGGCGGGCGATCGGGGACCTCGGGGTGCGGCGGTTCGGGGCCGTCTCGGTCGTGCGGGGCGGGGCGCTGGTGGCGGCGGGTGGGTTCGCCGTGGTGGCGGTGGCGCCCGGGGCTTGGGTGGGGATGCTGGGGTTCACGCTGCTGGGGCTCGGGCTGTGTGTGCTGGTGCCGCAGACGTTCGCGGCGGCCGGCAGGTTGTTCCCCGGGGCTTCGGATGCGGCCGTGGCACGGCTGAATGTCTTCAACTATGTGGGGTTTTTGATCGGTTCGCCGTTGGTCGGGGCGCTCGGTGATGCGTGGAGCTATCGCGGGGCCATGGTCGTGCCGATGGTGTTGGTGCTGGTGACGCTGGTGTACGCCAGGTCGTTCGCGCCTCAACCGGACCGATACGGTGGCGGGCATGAGCGGCCGCGCACAGCTGATGTGGGACGAGGCAGTAACGGGCTATGACTTCGGTCCCGGGCATCCGATGGACCCGGTCCGGCTCGCCCTGACCCGGGCACTGGTCGGTGCCTTCGGGCTGGACCGTGAGGTGGAGGTGGTCGCCGCGAAAGCGGCCGGGGAGTCGACGCTGCGGCTCGTCCACCGGGAGGACTACATCGACGCGGTCAAGGCCGCGTCGGCGGAGCCGGGGGCGGCGGACCAGTCGTACGGGCTGGGGACGATGGACGATCCGGCCTTCGCCGGGATGCACGAGGTGTCGGCGCTGATCGCCGGGCAGTCGGTGGGGGCGGCGGAGGCCGTGTGGCGCGGTGACGCGCTGCACGCGGTGAACTTCGCCGGCGGGCTGCACCACGCGATGCCGGGCGGGGCGTCCGGGTTCTGCATCTACAACGACGCCTCGCTGGCGATCGCCCGGCTGCTGGAGCTCGGGGCCGAGCGAGTGGCGTACATCGACGTCGACGTGCATCACGGGGACGGGGTGCAGGCGGCGTTCTGGGAGGACCCGCGGGTACTGACGATCTCGCTGCACGAGCATCCCCGGACGCTGTTCCCGCAGACCGGGTGGCCGGAGGAGACCGGGGCGGACTCCGCGGAGGGCTCGGCGGTGAACGTGGCGCTGCCGGCCGGGACCGGGGACGCCGGGTGGCTGCGGGCGTTCCACGCGGTCGTGCCGGAGCTGATCGCGGACTTCCGGCCGCAGGTGCTGGTGACGCAGCACGGGGCCGACACACACTTCGAGGATCCGCTGGCGCATCTGGCGGTGTCGCTGGACGCGCAGCGGGCGGTGCAGGTGGCCTGTCACGACCTGGCGCACGAGTACGCCGACGGGCGGTGGGTGGCGCTGGGCGGGGGCGGCTACGCCGTGGTGGATGTCGTGCCGCGGTCGTGGACGCATCTGGTCGGGATCGCGGCGGGCCGGGCCGTGGAGCCCGAGGCGATGATTCCGGAGGGCTGGCGGCAGGAAGCGTTCGCCCGGACCCGGCAGTTGGCCCCGGCGCGGATGACGGACGGACGCTGGCCCGTGACCTTTCCCGGCTGGGAGGAGGGCTACGACCCCGCGGACCGGCTGGACCAGGCGGTGCTGGCGGCTCGGCGGGCGGTGTTCCCGCTGCGGGGGTTGCTGGCCTGAGCGGGGGTGGGCCTCCTCGTAGGCCGACCGTGCGGTGTTCGCCTGTTCTCGGGACACATGAGGCGCCTGTCGCGCACGATCTCCTCGTGCTGACCCCCGAAGCCCTTCGTGCGCACCTGGTGGGCGCGCGCCTCGCCGGGACCGTGGCCACGCCTCGTGAGGAGAGCCTGCGGAGTTACCGGCTGTTCGCCGCCCGGGATCCCCGGGTGCTCCTCGGGCTCGATCCCGAAGGGGCCTGGAGCCAGCGGGATTTGATCCAGCTGATGGCGGACCGGTGCGGGGTTTCGGCCAATTCACGTCGGACTTCCGGCCAGGACGTGATCGATCCGGAGCGCACCCTGGCCGCGCTGGACGCCTTCGCGGAGCGCCTCGCCGAGGCCGCCCGGAGGAGCACACCCGTGCTCCTCGGCACCGGGCACCCCCACCGGCTGCTCGGTTTCTACGCCGCTCTGGCAGACGCGCTGTCGGCGGCGGGGTGTGAGGTCCTCACCCCCGCGCAGGGTCGCTGTGTCGACATAACGACCCGGTTCGGCCTACGTACGTACAACCTCGACTACGTACGAGGAGTCGCGCTGGTGCAGGGATCTGGCGTGGAACGCCCCGGTTGTGAGACCGGCGCACATACGCACTCACCTCTCCCGGTTCGTACCGTGTTGGCCGCTGCCGCGGAGGCCGGCGGGCCCCTTCCCGAGCTGGTCATCGGGGACCATGGGTGGGTCTGCGGGGCAGGTCAGCTGGGGTTCGAGGCCATCGGGCCGGCCGATACGGACGACCCCGCCCCGTTCGTCGGTGAGGCCGAGGGGTCCGTCTCCGTCGTCGTTCCATTTGACGACGGGGTGCGGTCTGATTACTACCTGCCGCTTACCCGCTACGTACTCAATCGGGCGTGTCTGTCACAGTAGGCCGCCGATGGGTGCACCTCTTCCCCACTCGCATCACCCGCCCCTACATTGGGGAGTGAGCACGCAGCGACGAAGAGTCACCGGAAGGGGAAGCCGGTGGCCGTCGAGTGCGGAAGGTTCAGGTGTGTCATGGCTGCAGCTGGCGAGAGGCCTCTGAACGAGGTTCAGTTCCTTACCGTGGCGGAAGTCGCCTCGGTGATGCGAGTGTCGAAGATGACCGTGTACCGGTTGGTGCACAGCGGTCATCTGCCCGCGATCCGTGTGGGGCGGTCCTTCCGCGTCCCGGAGCAAGCGGTTCACGAGTACCTCCGCGAGAGTTATGTGGGGGTGGAAACCGTCTGACGGCTGGGGCGGGGTGGTCCCTCACAGGGCACTCGGGATCACCCTGGCCTCCTCGATTACGACCTCAGCGCTCGGGCGGGTAGGCTGGCCCCTCGTAGGTCGTGTGGGCCCCGGCGCCCAGCACCGAGTGATGAGAAGTGAGCGAGGGTAGTCGTGGGCTCTGTTATCAAGAAGCGGCGCAAGCGGATGGCCAAGAAGAAGCACCGCAAGCTGCTCAAGCGCACGCGCGTTCAGCGTCGCAACAAGAAGTAAGTTCGCGACGCGGACGCCGCGAGAGCGTTGCTGTGGCCCCCCACCCACCGGTGGGGGGCCACACGTGTTCCGGCTCGTACGTCCGGCTGCTTCCGTCACGTCGCGCATCGGGCGGTCATCACAGCGCAACGCCGACCCGCTAAGTTGGCCCCACGGGGGAACGCGGCGGGGCAAGAGGTTTTCTGGAAGGAAGGCGCTGATCTTGGGCAAGGTCGTGCTCGTGACCGGAGTGGCCCGCCAGCTGGGGGGCCGGTTCGTACGGCGGATCCAGCGTGACCCCGAGGTGGACCGGGTCGTCGCCGTGGACGCGGTGCCGCCCGAGCACCACCTGGGCGGCGCGGACTTCGTCCAGGCCGACATCCGGCAACCCGGAATCGCGCGGGTGCTCGCCGAGACGGGCGCCGACACGATCGTCCACCTGGACGTGACGGGCACGCCGCTGGGCAGCGGCAACCGGGCCTCCCTGAAGGAGACCAACGTCATCGGCACCATGCAGCTGCTCGGTGCCTGCCAGAAGTCCCCGAACGTGCGGCGGCTGGTCGTGAAGTCCAGCACGAACGTCTACGGCTCCGCGCCCCGCGACCCGGCCGTCTTCACCGAGACGACCCCGCCCAAGTCCCTGCCAAGCGGCGGCTTCGCCAAGGACACGGTGGAGGTCGAGGGGTACGTGCGAGGCTTCGCGCGCCGGCGGCCCGACGTGGCGGTCTGCGTGCTGCGGTTCGCCAACATCCTCGGCCCGACCGCGGACACGCCGCTCGCCTCGTACTTCTCGCTGCCGGTCCTGCCGACCGTGTTCGGCTACGACCCGCGGCTTCAGTTCGTCCACGAGGACGACGTGATCGAGGTGCTGCGGATCGCCTCGCACGAGCCGCGGCGGGGCACGCTCAACAGCGGCACCTTCAACATCGCCGGCGACGGCGTGCTGCTGCTCTCGCAGTGCTCCCGGCGCCTCGGGCGCCCCACCGTGCCCCTGCTGCTCCCGGCCGTCACCTGGGCGGGCTCGCTGGTGCGTACGCTGGGCATGTCGGACTTCTCGCCCGAGCAGATCCGGCTGCTCACTCACGGCCGGGTCGTGGCCACGGGCCAGATGCGCGAGACGCTGGGATTCCAGCCCAAGTACACGACCGCGGAGACGTTCGCGGACTTCGCACGCAGCCAAGGTCCCGGACTTCTTCCGCCGGAGGCCCTTGCGGGGGCCGTCGACCGGATCGCCGCGCAGCCCCTCGCGGGCGGCGGCCACCCCCCGACGCAGAGCGCCAACTGAGGAGCGCATCAACGATGGCGGATGCCAAGGTCATTCCGTTCGACGACGACCGGTCCCGCGGGGGCGCCGTGCAGCGTCCGCAGCGGCGCCGGAGCGCGGGCAGCCGGCGCCCGGGCACGGAGTCCGCGCCGGTCCGTGAGGTGCAGCCCCTGCCCACCAGGGCTGTTCCGCAGGATGATGTTCCTGTGACGTCTGAGGAACAACCCCCGGAGGGCCCCCAGGACGGCGAGAGCAGCCTGGAGCGGCGTATCGCGGGCGGCCTGGCCTTCCTGCGCCGCCGCCTCACCGGGGACTACGAGGTCGACGACTTCGGCTACGACGAGGAACTGACCGACCAGGTCCTGATGTCCCTGCTGCGCCCGCTGTACGAGAAGTACTTCCGGGTGGAGGTGAAGGGCGTCGAGAACATCCCGTCCGAGGGCGGTGCCCTGATCGTCGCCAACCACTCCGGGACGCTGCCGATGGACGGCCTGATGATGCAGGTCGCCGTGCACGACAACCACCCGGCGGGCCGGCACCTGCGGCTGCTCGCCGCGGACCTGGTGTTCATGCTGCCGGTGGTCAACGAGCTGGCCCGCAAGCTCGGTCACACCCTGGCCTGCGCCGAGGACGCGTCCCGGCTGCTGGAGCAGGGCGAGCTGGTCGGGGTGATGCCGGAGGGCTTCAAGGGCCTCGGCAAGCCCTTCGCGGACCGCTACAAGCTCCAGCGCTTCGGCCGCGGCGGTTTCGTCTCGACCGCCCTGCGCGCCGGGACGCCGATCGTGCCCTGCTCGATCGTCGGCGCCGAGGAGATCTACCCGATGATCGGCAACGCCAAGACGGTCGCCCGGCTGCTGGGTTTCCCGTACTTCCCGATCACGCCCACGTTCCCGTGGCTCGGGCCGCTCGGGGCGGTTCCGCTGCCGACCAAGTGGACGATCCAGTTCGGCGAGCCGATCCCCACGGACGGCTATCCGCCGGAGGCCGCCGAGGACCCGATGCTGATGTTCAACCTGACCGACCAGGTCAGGGAGCAGATCCAGCACACCCTGTACAAGCTGCTGGTGCAGCGCCGGTCGGTCTTCTTCTGAGGCAGCGCGTGCGACTGCGGTCCATACGACTGCGGCCGCGCCTACGACGATGGGGGGCGCCCCTTCCTAGGGGCGCCCCCACTGTCGTACCGCCGGCTAGTCGGCGTCCTCGCTGTTGATGCCCAGCCCGGGCGGCAGCAGATCGGGCAGGAGCGGCGGGAGCGTCACGTCCGGCTCGGGGACGGGCGTGTTGCCTTCCGACGACGGCGAGGTGCTCGCGTCGCTGTCCTGCGGCGGGTCGAGCAGGCCGCCGGTGTTGCCGCCGAGCAGGCCGTCGCTGTCGTTGCCGGAACCGGCCGAGCGGCTGGGGCTGCCGGAGTCGGTGCTGCCCTCGTCGGAGTGGCCGCGGCCGCTGTCGCTGGGACGGGCCGACCGGTCGGTGGCCGAGGAGCCGGTGGAGGCCGACTCGGAGGCGCCCTGCCGGTTGCCTTCGCCGCCGCTCTGGGCCGGGGGCTCGGGCAGCAGGGACCGCAGCGGGGCGACGTCCTCCTCTATGGCGTCGAACACCGACGACACCTGCTCGCTGACGTCCCCGAGCTGGACGGGGAGCCTCTCGCGCAGTTCGCCCCAGGCCTCGCGGTGGGAGCGGGAGAACGCGGACAGGGCCTGGATGGGCTCCAGGGAGTCCGGGTCGCGCTCGTACGCCTCGCTCAGCAGCCGGTGGCCTTCCGACGCGTCGTGCCGCATGCCCGACAGGGCACGTCGGACCTCGCCCAGGGACTCGTGGTCCAGCGGGCCGCTGCGGCCCCGCTCCATCAGGCGGCGGGCTTCGCTGAGCCGGGTGGAGGCGTGGTCGAGATACACCCGGCCGCGCTCGTCGACTCCGTCGGCGAGGCCGAGTTTGACGTCCTCGATGCCGCGCTTGAGGCCGTAGAGCGAATCGCCGGGCAGGGCGTCGGAACTGGCGGCGGCGACTCCGCCGAAGGCGCTCGCGGCCACGCCCACGCTGAGCCCGCCCGCAGTGAGGCCCTTGGCGAGGCGGGACCGAGGCCGGAGCTTCTTCAGCGGGCTCGCGCGGTGGGCGCCACGGGCCCGGGGGGAGCGCTGTTCGGGGACTGCGGTGTCCGTCGCCCCGCCTCCTGCGGTGCCCTCCTGGAGCATGGCCTCGAACGCGGCCACCAGCTGGGCCCGCTGGACGACCTTGACCTCCGGATCGAGCTCCGGCTTGGGCAGCGCGCCGAGACCGGAGGCGAGCGCCAGCAGGCGTGCCTGTTCGGTCCGCTCCGCGGCGGCCGGGGTCGGTGCCGATCCTTCGGACTGCTCGGCCGCCGTGCCCTGCTCGGACTGCTCCTGAAGGGCCTGGGCGAAGGCGTTCGCCCGCCGGTGCGCCGATACGTTCGCGATCACTGGCGGCACCTCCTCTCGTCATGACGGTCGACTCCCCAGGGGGTCCTGAGGGTTGCACACCCTGACCACGACCACACGATCGAGTGATCGCAGCCGGTCAGGGGGTGACCACAGGGAGCCTGCATCCCGCACAACGAGTGGCGCGGCACTTGGGTTACGGACGCCGGATGATCGGATGCCGAAGTCAACGGACTTTCACGGAAAGTGAGTTGACCTTCGCCGAGCGTACGGCCCGGTCAGCGGGTGTCTTCCGGGAGGAGCCGGGCGAGGGTGCGGACGGCCCGGTACTGGAGGGTCTTGATGGCGCCCTCGTTCTTGCCCATCACGCGGGCGGTCTCGGCGACGGAGAGGCCCTGGAGGAAGCGGAGCGTCACGCACTCCTGCTGCTGGGGGTTGAGTCGCCGCACCGCGTCGAGGAGGGCGGCGTTGGAGAGGGACTCCAGGACGGAGTCCTCGGGGGAGCGCTCGACCTCGTTGGCGTCGAGCATCTCGCCGGTGGTGACCTCGAGGCGGAAGCGGCTGGACTTGAAGTGGTCCGCTACGAGGTTCCGGGCGATCGTCACCAGCCAGGCGCCGAAGTCGCGCCCCTGCCAGGTGAAGGTCCCGATGCGCCGCAGGGCGCGCAGAAAGGTCTCACTCGTCAGGTCCTCGGCAGTCGCCTTTCCTCCGACCCGGTAGTAGATGTACCGGTAGACGGTGTCGCTGTATTGGTCGTAGAGGCGGCCGAAGGCGTCGGACTCGCCGGCCTGGGCGCGCTCCACGAGGTCCATCATGCGGGCGCTGTCGCTGTCCGCCGCCGGCCGTCGGGCAGTGGCCGCGCCGGACGGGCGCCCTCGTCTGCCGACCGCGGCGCTGCCGTCGGCCAGTGCATAGCACGGGCCTACGGGCGCGGCGGTGGCGAATGCGGGGCCGGCGTACGCGGTGGGGACGAAGCCGCGCAACAGGTCGAGGACCGTTGCGCGCAGCGTAGCCAGGCCCGAGGCGTCAACCCCGACGTGTGGGTACACGGGACTCCCAGAGGCAGAGCTTCCATCACGTGCAGTGCGGGACCTTTCACCCGTCGTAGCGACGGAGGGGTACCGGTTTGCGTCTGAGGAGAATAACGCTTCGTGCAGGCCCTGCTACACCGAGTTGCTCAAATCATCGATTACGTCGCTTCGGTAACCGATTGGCGCCGCACCAAGTGCCGGAGTGTGAACGATTGCTGATCGGAACGGTTCGGATTGAGGGTGAGTCCGGGGCGGGTTGTGGCCGTGTGCAGCCAAGAGGACTGGATACGAGGTTGTGGGGGTACGCCAGTTGGATTTACGGCGTTTGTCATCCGTAGGCGAAGGTGTCACGGATTGATCGGTCGTTGGCCGATCGGTCGTCGGCTCGGTCGTCAGCGGCGGCGGCGGTGCAGGGCGATCGCCGCCGCCGTGCCGCCGGCCACCGCGCCCACGCCGGCCGCGGCCGGGATGCCGACCTTGGCCGCCTTGCGGCCGGTGCGGTAGTCGCGCAGGCGCCAGTCCAGCTCGCGGGCGTGCTTGCGCAGCTTGGAGTCCGGGTTGATGGCGTAGGGGTGGCCGACCAGGGAGAGCATCGGGATGTCGTTGTGCGAGTCGCTGTAGGCGGCGCAGCGGTTCAGGTCCAGGCCCTCGGCCGCGGCCAGCGCGCGGACCGCCTCGGCCTTCGCGGGGCCGTGCAGCGGTTCGCCGACCAGCTTGCCCGTGTAGACGCCGTCGACCGACTCGGCGACCGTGCCCAGGGCGCCGGTCAGGCCCAGGCGGCGGGCGATGACCTGGGCGATCTCGACAGGGGCCGCCGTGACGAGCCAGACCCTCTGGCCCGCGTCCAGGTGGGCCTGGGCCAGGGCACGGGTGCCGGGCCAGATGCGCTCGGCCATGTACTCGTCGTAGATCTCCTCGCCGATCGACTGGAGCTCGGCGACGCGGTGGCCCTTGACGATCGACAGGGCCGAGTCGCGGGCCTCCTGCATGTGTTCGGGGTCCTCGACCCCGGCCAGCCGGAACCATGCCTGCTGCCAGGCGAACCGGGCGAGCTCGCGCGTCTCGAAGAACTTCCGCTTGTACAGGCCCCGCCCGAAGTGGAAGAGGGCCGCGCCCTGCATGACGGTGTTGTCCAGGTCGAAGAAGGCGGCGGCCTGGTCGTCGCCGTGGACCGGGAACTGCGGTTCCTCGGTCGTGCCGGCGGCCTCCTGTGAGGACTTGCGGGCAGCCTCCGCCGAGGCCTCGCCTGCCAAAACGCTCCTCGCCGTGGCGGAGCGCCTACGGGGAGTGAGCCATCCGAGAGCGGCCATGGCGTGAGCATAGCCAGTCTGTTCGGTGGTTCCGGAGTCAAGAGGTTCGGAGCCTGTGAACTCTCGGCGAGCGTGTCGTTAAAGATGTCGCTCGGGACGGGCGTGGCCGACGCGTCCGCCGGCGCTTTCGCGAGGGTTCCCCATGCTCGCCGGCGCGCGACAATGGCCGACATGAGTCCCCTCTTTCGTCGCAGGCCCCCTCGGGACCGGCTAGTCACCCTGATCCGCAAGCCCGGCTGTCATCTGTGTGATGACGCACAGGTCGTTGTGGAGAAGGTGTGCGGTGATCTGGGAGTCCCCTGGGAGCAGAAGGACATCACCGAGGATCGGGAACTGCACGACCAGTACTGGGAGCAGATCCCGGTCGTGCTGGTGGACGGCAGGCAGCACACGTTCTGGCGCGTGAACGAGGACCGCCTGCGCAAGGCGCTGACCGGCTGATCCGGGCCGGTCCCGCAACTGACCGAGTAGTCCAAAGAGCCCGCCAGGTCGCTTAGGATCGACGGTGGCTGGTCTCGGGGGCGGGATACACGGAGGAGAGTGTGCGGTTTTGCCCCCAGATGTAGAGGAACAGTGGCGCGTGCGCGCCGGTTCCCCGCGCGTGCGCGCCGGTTCCCCGCGCGTGCGCCGGGGGCGCGTGACCCCGGTCACGTTGGCCGGGCAAATCGGACACCATCTTTGTGCACGCGTTCACAAAGACATAGCCTGCTTTCGACGGGGCGGTCATGTAGGGACGTATGACCGCCTACAGCCCCGCTCTACCCGCAGGAGCACCGTGGCAACTGGCCGAACTCACCGACCGGCGACCCGCAGCCGAGGGATTCCCGAGGCCACCGTCGCCCGGCTTCCGCTGTACCTCCGCGCTCTGACCGCGCTGTCGGAACGCTCGGTGCCCACGGTCTCCTCCGAGGAGCTCGCGGCCGCGGCGGGGGTCAACTCCGCGAAGCTGCGCAAGGACTTCTCCTACCTGGGCTCCTACGGGACCCGGGGCGTCGGCTACGACGTCGAGTATCTCGTCTACCAGATCTCCCGCGAGCTGGGCCTCACCCAGGACTGGCCCGTAGTGATCGTCGGTATCGGTAACCTCGGCGCCGCCCTCGCCAACTACGGCGGGTTCGCCTCCCGCGGCTTCCGGGTCGCCGCGCTGATCGACGCCGACCCGGCCATGGCGGGCAAGCCCGTCGCCGGGATCCCCGTGCAGCACTCCGACGGCCTGGAGAAGATCATCCAGGACAACGGCGTGTCGATCGGTGTCATCGCCACCCCCGCCGGTGCCGCCCAGCAGGTCTGCGACCGGCTCGTGGCCGCCGGTGTCACCTCCATCCTGAACTTCGCTCCCACCGTGCTGTCCGTCCCGGACGGCGTCGACGTGCGCAAGGTCGACCTCTCCATCGAGTTGCAGATCCTCGCCTTCCACGAGCAGCGCAAGGCCGGCGAGGAGGCCGCCGCCTCCGACGGTGGCGTCCCGGCCGCCGCCGCGCGCAGCGACTCAGCCGACCAGGGGCCCGACGGGGACATGCCCGCCGTGATGCCGGCATGAGCCTCCTCGTCGTCGGACTCAGCCACCGCAGCGCCCCGGTCAGTGTGCTGGAGCGGGCCTCGCTCAACACGGACGCGCAGGTCAAGCTGCTCCAGGACACGGTCGCCGCCGAACCGGCCGCCGAGGCCGCGCTGCTCGCCACCTGCAACCGCATCGAGCTCTACGCCGACGTGGACAAGTTCCACGCCGGTGTCGCCGAGCTGTCCACGCTGCTCGCCCAGCACAGCGGGGTCGGCCTGGAGGAACTCACTCCCTATCTCTACGTGCACTACGAGGACCGGGCCGTCCACCACCTGTTCTCGGTGGCCTGCGGGCTGGACTCGATGGTCGTCGGCGAGGGGCAGATCCTCGGCCAGATCAAGGACTCCCTGGCCCGCGCGCAGGAGCTGAACTCGGCGGGCCGGCTGCTGAACGACCTGTTCCAGCAGGCCCTGCGGGTCGGCAAGCGCGCCCACTCCGAGACCGGCATCGACCGCGCCGGCCAGTCCCTGGTCACCTTCGGCCTGGAGCAGCTGGCCGCGGGCGGCGATGTGGAGACCTGGGCCCGGGGCAAGAAGGCCCTGGTCATCGGCGCCGGGTCGATGTCCTCCCTGGCCGCCGCGACGCTCGCGCGGGCCGGGGTCGCCGAGGTCGTCGTCGCCAACCGCACCTTCGACCGGGCCGAGCGCCTCGCGCAGATCCTCGCCGAGGGCGACGACACGGACGTGCTGGCCCGCGCGGTCCCGATGGAGTCGGTGCCGTTCGAGCTGACACGTGCCGATGTCGCCGTCTCCTGCACCGGAGCGACGGGCCTGGTCATGACGGCCGAGTCGGTCGCCGCCGCGGTGGAGGGCCGTACGGCCGCGCCGTCGGCCGTGGCCGACGGAACGCCTGTGCCGGACGGCGGGACGGGCCGCACGGCGGCCACGGGCGCCGAGCGGGGCAACCTGCCGGCCACCGGCCTCGGCGGCGAGGACGGCTGCCCGCTGGACCTGCCCGCGGTGCAGGGCACCGCCGGGTTCTCCGTGCTCGGCGAGGCGGCCGTGGCCGGTATGGCCGCCGCCGACCTGGAGCAGCACGCGGCGTGGGTGGACAACGGCGCGGTGGGCGGCGCCCAGCGCGCGGCCAGGCCGGGGACGGCAGGCCCGCTCGACCCCGCCTCGGACGCCGACGCCATCGCCGCGCTCGCCGCGACCGCGGCCGCCGTCGGCCGGATCCCCGAGCGGCGCAGGTCCGAGCCGGCCGACGGGCCGCCGCGGCCGGAGCCCGTGCTCTTCCTGCTCGACCTGGCGATGCCGCGCGACATAGACGCGGCCGCGCACCGGCTGGGCGGGGTGCGGCTGGTGGACATCGAGTCGCTGGCGGAGGCCTCCGCGGGCGCTCCGATGGCTGCCGATGTGGACCAGGTCCGGCGTATCGTCTCCGACGAGGTCGCGGCCTTCGGGGCAGCCCTGCGGGCCGCGCACATCACGCCGACCGTGGTCGCCCTGCGCACCATGGCCGCCGATGTCGTGGCCAGCGAGATCGCCCGCCTGGACGGACGGCTTCCCGGCCTCGACGACAAGCACCGCGCGGAGATCACCCAGACCGTGCGGCGCGTGGTGGACAAGCTGCTGCACGCGCCGACCGTACGGGTCAAGCAACTCGCGGCCGAACCCGGCGGCGCCGGGTACGCGGACGCGCTGCGGACCCTGTTCGACCTCGACCCGGAAGCGGTTGCCGCCGTCTCCCGGGCCGAGGACAGCACAGAGAAAGACCGAGGCCCGGCATGACCGACAAGATGCTGAGGCTCGGCACCCGGCGGAGCAGGCTCGCCATGGCCCAGTCCGGGCAGGTGGCCGAGGCCGTGAGCCGGGTGACCGGGCGGCCCGTCGAGCTCGTCGAGATCACCACGTACGGCGATGTCTCGCGGGAGGCGCTCGCCCAGATCGGCGGCACGGGTGTGTTCGTGACCGCCCTGCGCGACGCGCTGCTCAAGGGCGAGGTCGACTTCGCGGTGCACTCGCTGAAGGACCTGCCGACCACGCAGCCCGAAGAGCTGGTGGTGGCCGCAGTGCCCGCGCGGGAGGACCCGCGGGACGTGATCGTCGCCCGGGACGCGCTGAAGTTCACCGACCTGCCGAGCGGTGCCCGCATCGGCACCGGTTCGCCGCGCCGCATGGCCCAGCTCAACGCGTACGCCCGCAGCCACGGCCTGGACATAGCGACGGTCCCGATCCGCGGCAACGTCGACACCCGGATCGGATACGTACGGTCCGGTGAGCTCGACGCCGTCGTGCTGGCCGCCGCCGGACTGAACCGGATCGGCCGGGGTGACGAAGTGACCGACTTCCTGTCGGTCGACACGATTTTGCCCGCCCCCGGCCAGGGGGCACTGGCGATCGAGTGTGCCGCGGGCAACGCGGACCTCGTCGCCGCGCTCGCCGAACTCGACGACCCGTTCACACGGGTCGCCGTGACGGCCGAGCGGTCACTGCTCGCCGCCCTGGAGGCCGGTTGCAGCGCCCCTGTGGGCGCGCTGGCCGACCTTTTGGCCGACGGGCAGATTGTCAAGGAAATGCGCCTGCGCGGCGTCGTCGGCACGACCGACGGCACGCGCATGGTGCAGCTGTCCACCACCGGTCCCGTGCCCGAGACGCGTGACGGGGCAATGGCGCTCGGTCGCGAACTCGCGGCCGAGATGCTCGCCCAGGGCGCGGCCGGTCTGATGGGGGAGCGAGCACATTGAGCCCCACCACCCTTTCCGCCGGTCCTGAACACGGGCACGTCACCTTCCTGGGTGCCGGACCCGGAGATCCGGGACTGCTTACTCTGCGCGCCGTCGAGGCGCTGGCGAACGCGGACGTCCTCGTCGCCGAGCACGAAGTGCTCGACGTCGTACGTCAGCACGCCAGGCAGGGCGTCTCCGAAGTGAACACGGACTCGGATCCTTCCCAGGAGCCGGGTCCGGGCACAGGAGCGCCCCAGCTGACGGTAGTTGACGGCACGTCAACCGCCGTCGCCGCCCCCGTGGTGCGGGATGCCGCACATCTTGTCATGGAGGCCGCGCGGGGCGGCAGGCGGGTCGTGCGTGCGGTGTCCGGGGATCCCGGACTCGACGCGTACGCCGCCGAGGAGATGCTGGCGTGCGCCGCCGCCGGGGTGCCCTTCGAGGTCGTCCCCGGTATCGCGAGCGCCGTCGGTGTGCCGGCGTACGCCGGTGTGCCGCTGCGGGACGCGCAGGGCGCGGACGTGCGGTTCGTGGACGCGCGGACGGCGTCGGACCGGTGCTGGACGGAGGTCGGGGCGTCGGACGGCACGGTCGTCGTGTCCACGACGCTGGACTCCGTCTCCGCGGCGGCCGGCGAGCTCGTCTCCGCGGGCCGCAAGCCGGACACCCCGATGACGGTCACCGTCGCCGGTACGACCACCCGGCAGCGCACCTGGGCCGCCACGCTCGGCACGATCGCGCAGACGCTGAAGCAGGCCAAGGTGCTGCCCTCGCCCGACGGCGGCCGGCCGGTGATAGCCGTGGTCGGTGAGCGTTCCGCCGCCGCCCAGCGCGACCAGCTCGCGTGGTTCGAGTCCAAGCCGCTGTTCGGCTGGAAGGTGCTCGTGCCGCGCACGAAGGAGCAGGCGGCGTCGCTCTCCGACCAGCTGCGGTCGTACGGGGCCGTGCCGCACGAGGTGCCGACCATCGCCGTCGAGCCGCCGCGCACGCCCCAGCAGATGGAGCGGGCGGTCAAGGGGCTCGTGACGGGCCGCTACGAGTGGATCGCCTTCACCTCGGTGAACGCGGTCAAGGCCGTGCGGGAGAAGTTCGAGGAGTACGGGCTCGACGCGCGTGCCTTCGCGGGCATCAAGGTCGCGGCCGTGGGCGAGCAGACGGCCAAGGCGCTGATCGCCTTCGGTGTGAAGCCGGACCTGGTGCCGAGCGGGGAGCAGTCCGCGGCGGGGTTGCTGGAGGACTGGCCCCCCTACGACCCGGTCTTCGACCCGATCGACCGGGTGTTCCTGCCGCGTGCCGACATCGCCACGGAGACGCTGGTCGCCGGGCTGATCGAGCTGGGCTGGGAGGTCGACGACGTCACGGCCTACCGGACCGTACGGGCCTCGCCGCCGCCGGTGGAGACGCGGGAGGCGATCAAGGGCGGCGGGTTCGACGCCGTGCTGTTCACGTCGTCGTCGACCGTGCGGAACCTGGTCGGTATCGCGGGCAAGCCGCACAACGTCACCGTCATCGCGTGTATCGGGCCGGCCACGGCGAAGACAGCCGAGGAGCACGGGCTCCGGGTGGACGTGATGGCTCCGGAGCCGTCCGTGCACAAGCTGGCGGAGGCGCTGGCCGACTTCGGTGCGAAGCGCAGAGCTGCCGCTCTCGAGGCCGGGGATCCGGTGACGCGGCCGAGTGAGAGGCGGCCGGGGGCTCGGCGGCGGCGGTCTACGACGTAGGTGGGCTGACTGTGTCGGCTGCGGCTACGCGGGCGTCACCGCGTGGCCGTAGCGCAGCAGGTTGTCCGGGTCGTAGGTGGCCTTGTCGTGGCGTAGGCGTTCGTAGACCTCCGGGGTCCAGGCGCGGGCGCGGTCCTGTTCGTCGCCCGGGGTGCCGTGGATGTTGACCATGGTGCGGCCCGTGCCGTAGGGGGCCATGGCTGTGTAGAGCTGTTCCGTGGCCCGTTCGATGGCCTCGGCGGCGGGTGGCGCGGCCAGGACGCCGACCGAGTCGATGAAGTACTGGGCGTCGCGGGCGCAGATTGCGTCCTCGACGGGGGACGGGCGGGACATCGCGCCGCCCATGTGGCGTATCTCGACCATCAGCAGCGGGTGGTCGGCGCCCGCCGCGGGGCCGGCCTGGTCCAGGAACGTGCGGATGGCGTCGGGGGTCAGGTCGCGCAGGAGCAGGCACGACTCCCTCGCGGGGAGCGGGTCCTGCGGTTCCATGTGGATGCGGTCCAGGGCCGCGTGGTCCATCACCTCGACCGTGTCGACGGCCACGGGGGCGGCCGCGCGGAGCGGTGCGATCAGTGCCTCGCCCTCGGCCGGGAGGCCGGGCCAGGCGATCGCCACGCGGGCCCAGAAGCCGCCGCGCAGCGGCTCCGGGATCTGGGGGATGGGCGGCAGGCGCAGGATCGTGAACGCGCTGCACATCTGGTCCGGGATCGTGCGGGTCCAGTCCACCCAGGCCCGGAGCAGGGTTTCGGCGTGTTCGCCCGGGCAGTAGATGCCGCCGCCGTAGAGGCGGGGGAGGGGGAGCAGTTCGGTGACGAGCGAGGTGACGACGCCTGCGTTGCCCTTGCCGCCGCGCAGGGCCCAGAACAGTTCCGGTTCGTGCTGGGGGTCCGTTTCGCGCAGCCGGCCGTCCGGGGTGACGACCTGGAAAGAGCGGACCAGGTCGGCGGAGTAGCCGTAGGCGCGGCCGAGGACGGGGAGTCCGCCGCCGAGGGTGTAGCCGACGACGCCCGCGTCCGTGGAGGTCCCGCTGAGGCCGGCGAGGCCGTGCGGGGCGGCCGCGGCCATGACGTGGCTCCACTTCGCGCCCGCGGCGATGGTGGCCGTGCGGGTGGTGGGGTCCACCTGTACGTCGGTCATGCGGGACGTGTTGATCAGGAGGCCCTGTTCGATGGGGAAGTTGGCGCCGTGGCCGGTGGCCTGGACGGCGACCGGGGTGTGGGTGGCTTTCGCCCAGCGCATGGCGGTGACGATGTCGTCGGGGCCGGTGGCTCCGATGACCACGTCGGGGGTGTGGAGGGCGGCCAGGTTGAAGCCGGTGACCTCGTCGGCGTAGGCGGGATCGCCGGGGCGTAGGACCGGGCCGTGTATGTCCGAGAGGGCGAAGAGGTCGGGCGTGTCGTGGCGGGTGGTCATCGCGTCCTCCGTGGGGGCGTACGGAGGGACGGCGGCGGCGAGGGTGGTGTTGGCCGTCGGGGTCCTTGTCCTTGGTTGTTGTTTTCAGGATGGACCTGGGGGGTGGTGGGCGCATTGTGGGGCTGCGGGGGGCTTGGTACTCGGCGTGGGGGGTGGCCGGGTGGGTGCGCAGGGGGGTACATGCCCGCAGCTGAGTTCCGACAGTGCGTCGGCATCGGGGCTTATGGGGCGGGCGTAGCGTAGGTGGCATGACGACGTACGGATCTTTCCCCGGTACGCGGCCGCGGCGATTGCGGAGCAATCCCGTCATGCGTCGGATGGTCGCCGAGACCCGGTTGCACCCTGCCGATCTCATTCTTCCGGCCTTCGTGCGGGAGGGCGTCAGCGAGCCGGTGCCGATCGCGGCCATGCCGGGGGTCGTGCAGCACACCCGGGACAGTCTGAAGAAGGCCGCCGCGGAGGCCGTCGCGGCGGGGATCTCCGGGATCATGCTGTTCGGCGTGCCGGAGGAGTCGAAGAAGGACGCCCTCGGGACGGCGGGGACCGACCCGGACGGGATTCTCCAGGTCGCCATCCGGGACGTGCGATCGGAAGTCGGTGACGACCTGCTCGTCATGTCCGATCTGTGTCTCGACGAGACCACCGATCACGGGCACTGCGGGGTGCTGGACGACCAGGGGCGGGTCGACAACGACGCGACCCTGGAGCGGTACGCCGAGATGGCCCAGGTGCAGGCCGACGCAGGGGCCCATGTGGTCGGCCCCAGCGGGATGATGGACGGGCAGATCGGCGTCGTCCGTGACGCCCTCGACCAGATCGGCCGGGAGGATGTCGCCATCCTCGCCTACACCGCCAAGTACGCCTCCGCCTTCTACGGGCCCTTCCGGGAGGCCGTCGGCTCGTCCCTGAAGGGGGATCGGAAGACCTACCAGCAGGATCCCGCGAACGTGCGGGAGTCCATGCGGGAACTCGCCCTCGATCTCGAGGAGGGCGCCGACATGGTCATGGTGAAGCCCGCGGGGCCCTACCTGGACATCCTCGCCCGGGTCGCGGACGCCGTGGACGTTCCCGTCGCCGCCTACCAGATCTCCGGTGAGTACTCGATGATCGAGGCCGCCGCCGAGAAGGGCTGGATCGACCGGGACCGCGCGATCATGGAGAGCCTGACCGGTATCCGGCGGGCGGGCGCCCGGAGCATCCTCACCTACTGGGCCACCGAAGTGGCCCAGCAGCTCAAGGATCAGTAGGACAGGGCCTGCTCCATGTCCCGCAGCCGGTACGTGACGGTCAGCGAGCGGTCGTAGTACATGCCCCGGCGGGCAGCTGCGGAATCGCCGAGGGGCCGCCGCTGCTGTGCGGCGTGCGGCCCTGGAAGCCGACCGTGAGCTTGCGGCCGGTGGTGCCGCCGGTGCCGCTGCCGTCGGCCACCGACAGCACGACGCCCGCGTAGCCGGACTCGCCGGGTGCCAGGGTCGTCACGGCCTGCGGCTTGGACTCCTCATCGGCTGCGGGTCCCATTGCATCTCGACGACGTCAGCTGGTACCTGGAGCTGAGCGAGGGCCGGCCCTTCCGTACGAGCGGGAACAACGGGCGTCCGGCGTACGAGTTCCCGCTGGGCGGCGACAAGCGGGTCGAGGCCGGGACCACCGACTGAGTCAGTGGAACTCGTGCACCAGCTCGATCCTGCCGACGATGTGGGCGTTGAACTCGTCGAGTTCCTCGGCCGGTACCCACAGTTCGAGGATCGTCTCCCCGCCTGCCTGCTGGACCGGGTACCGGCGCAGGAAGCCGGAGTCGACCTCGAACCGGGTGACGAAGCCGGCGCCGTCGTGCTTGACGTTCCAGTCGCGCGCGATCCTGATGGCGTAGTCCTCGTTGAGGACCGGGTAGAAGATCGGCTGCTCGGGGAGCCGGGGCGGCCAGGCGCGCCAGTCGAGCTCCCGTACCAGGTCCAGCTCCTTGGGGCCGGTGGGGCGCCACAGGGTCGTCGTCGGCGGCTGGTCGGGGTGCATGGGCACCATCAAATCACTTGAACCGTTAGGTTGTTGACCGCCGTAGTGGTTGTTGATTGAACCACCTACTCTTCAGGGAGACGTCCATGACCGGTGACGCGCTCAGCCAGGATCCCGCCGATATGCAGAGGAGAATCGACAGCAGCAAGGCGCACCCGGCCCGGGTCTACGACGTCTTCCTCGGGGGCAAGGACCACTACCCGGCCGACCGGGACGCGGCCGCCGCCGCGCTCGCCGCCAACCCGCGCGGGTACCTCGACGTACGGCACAACCGCGACTTCCTGCGCCGCGCGGTGACCACGCTGGTGGAGCAGGACGGCATCCGGCAGTTCCTCGACATCGGCACGGGACTGCCGACCGCCGAGAACGTGCACCAGATCGCGCAGCGCATCGCGCCCGACTCGCGGGTCGTGTACGTCGACAACGACCCGGTCGTGCTCGCGCACGCGCGGGCCCTGCTGACGAGCGGCCCCGAGGGGCGTACGGACTACATCGACGCCGATCTGCGCGATCCGGCCCGCATCCTGGAACAGGCCGCCAAGACCCTGGACTTCGACCAGCCGGTCGCGCTCTGCCTGGTCGCCATCCTGCACTTCGTCGCGGACGAGGAGGCGTATCCGCTGGTGCGCGAGCTGCTCGACGCGCTGCCCGCCGGCAGCCGGCTGGTGCTCAGCCACCTCACCGAGGACCTCAACCCCGAGAACATCCGCGCGGTGCAGCGGACGTACACCGAGCGGGGGTTCACCTTCGTGCTGCGGTCCCGGGCGGAGGTCGAGCGGTTCTTCACGGAGAACTCCCTGGAGATCGCCGAACCGGGGGTCGTCCCCGCCCACCGCTGGCGGCCCGACCACGCCGCTCCCGTCCCCGAGCAGCCGGACGAGTCGTACCTCGCCGGCCTCGACGAGATCGAGAAGGTCCGCTACCGCGACATCAACGACGTCACGGACGCGGACATCAACGTCTACGCGGGGATGGCCGCCAAGGGCTGAGCAGGGCGTCCGGATCGCGGAAATGTGCTTGTAGGTGGCACGTACTTCCCTAGGCTGTGGCGCACAGTCGTCACCGCAGCCGAAGGAGCCGTGTCATGACCGTCACCGAGCCCGCACCCGCCGTGCCGCCGCTCGCCGCGCGGGCGCGATCGGTCGGCGGTTCTCCCGTGCGGGACATCCTCGCCGTCACCGCCCGCCCCGAGGTGATCAACTTCGCGGGCGGGCTGCCCGCGCCGGAGCTGTTCGACGCGGAGGGCATCGCGGCCGCGTACCGGGCCGTCCTCGCCGAGGAACCCGCCCGGGCGTTGCAGTACTCCACGACCGAGGGCGAGCCCGTGCTGCGGGCCGCGCTCGCAGGCCGCACCACGGCACGCGGGCTGCCGACCGCTCCCGGCGATCTGCTCGTCACCACCGGCTCCCAGCAGGCCCTGTCGCTCCTCGCCACCGCGCTGCTCGAACCCGGGGACACCGTCCTCGTCGAGAACCCCTGCTATCTGGCGGCCCTTCAGGCCTTCGGCTTCGCCGGAGCGCGGATCGTGGCCGTGCCCGGCGACGAGCACGGTGTCGATCCCGAGGCTCTGGCGGACCTCGTGGCGCGCGAGCGGCCCAAGCTGCTCTACACCGTGCCCACCTTCCAGAACCCCACCGGCCGCACGCTGCCCGCCGGGCGGCGCGCCGCCGTGGCCGCCGTCGCCGCCCGGCGCGGGCTGTGGATCGTCGAGGACGACCCTTACGGGGAGCTCCGCTACGAGGGCGAACGCCTGCCGTGGATCGCCTCCCAACCGGGCGCCGAGGACCGTACGGTCCTGCTCGGCAGCTTCTCCAAGGTCATGGCGCCCGGCCTGCGGCTGGGCTGGCTGCGCGCGCCCGGTGAGCTGCGGCGCGCCTGTGCCGTCGCCAAGCAGGCCGCCGACCTGCACACGCCGACCGTCAACCAGCTCGCCGCGGCCCGGTACCTCGCCGACCGCGACCTGGACGCGCACGTCACGCGCGTCGCCGGCGTGTACCGCGAACGCCGGGACGCCATGCTCGCGGCTCTGCCCGGCGCGCTGCCCGAGGGGTCGGTCTGGACCCGGCCCGAGGGCGGCATGTTCCTCTGGGCGCGCCTGCCCGAGCCGTACGACACTACGGCCCTGCTGCCGCAGGTCGTGCGGCACGACGTGGCGTACGTCCCCGGAGCCCCCTTCTACGCCGGCACGCCCGACCGCACGACCCTGCGGCTGTGCTTCGTGACGCAGACGCCGGAGGAGATCGAGGAAGGGCTGCGGAGGCTGGGGGAGGGGCTGCGGACCGGCGGGCCGCGAGCCCGGGCCCTGTAGGCCTAGGACCAACGGCGGAGCGGGGGTTCCTGCTGTGGGCTGCGGACGGGGTGGGACGAGTGTCGTTACGGTGACGCCATGCTGGACTCCACACAGTTCGACCTCGACGCGTATTTCCGGCGGATCGGATGGGACGGGGAGCGGCGGGCCGACGCGGCCACCCTGCGCGGTGTGCATCTGGCGCACATGCGGGCCGTCCCGTTCGAGAACCTCGACGCACTGCGTGGCAGGGCCCCCTCCCTCGATCCGGCCGACCTCATGGCCAAGCTGGTCCACAGCCGGCGCGGCGGCTACTGCTACGAGCACAACACGCTGTTCGCCTGCGCGCTGGAGGCACTGGGCTTCCGGGTGACCCTGCTGACCGCGCGGGTCGTCGTCGGCGCCGACACCATCGCGAGCCGGCCGCGCACCCACATGGCGTTGCTGGCCCACGTCCCCGGCGAACCACGGCCGTACCTCGCGGACGTCGGCTTCGGGGCGATCGGCTCGCTGCTGGAGCCGGTGCCGCTGATCGCGGACGTCGAGTTCGCCGGGGCCGGGCGGCGGCACCGCCTGGTGCACGTGCCGCACGACGGTCCGCTGGAGATGTGGCTGCTCCAGGCCCACGACCAGGAGAAGGACGACTGGACCGGGCAGTACGCCTTCACCCTGGAGCCCTTCGAGAAGCCCGACTTCGACGTCATCAACTGGCATATCGCCACCAACCCGCGCTCGCCGTTCGCCCAGCGCGTCTACGTCCAGCACGTCGGCGCCACGCGGCACCTCCTGCTCGACGGCCGGCTCCTCACCCAGACCCGCCCCGACGGGACGGTCACCGAGCGGGAGGTGACCGGTGAGGCGGAGGCGCGGCGGCTCCTGGACGAGGAGTTCGGCATCACCGCGCCGGAGGGGATGACGCTGCTGACCGGCTGACGGGTCGCGTCAGTCCCACCAGAACTGCCAGACCTGCCGGCCGAGAACCTGGTGCTCCGCGTAGGCCCACAGCGTCGGGTCGGCGCTCTGCAGGACGTTGTCCGGGCAGAACGCGAAGTGCTCGGCGGCCACGGCCTCCGCGTCGGCCGTCGTGACGGGCGGGGCGGCGACCGACACCAGCAGGTGATCGAAGCCGAGGGCCACGACCCGTATGCCGAAGCGGTCCTCCCAGGAGCGCAGCACCGCGCTGAGCCGGGCCGTGTCGCCCTCGTGGTTCGCCGGGCCCGTCCAGCCGATCGCCGCGGGGATGTCGGCGCTGCGGCGGGCCGGGACGAGGGCGAGGCGGGGGTCCTTGAGGGGGCCACCGCCGTCGAGCAACGCGTCCGCGGCTCCGGCGGCGACCGCGTCGGGGTCCTGCGCGTAGGGGAGCGGGCCGGCCGGCCCGGGCCATGCGTCGCCCTCCGCGGCGTACTCCTCCCAGTACTCCGCCAGGACCTCTTCGGCGTCATGGTCCCCGGGGTACGACACCGCGCCGGGCATCAACTGCCAGCGGTCCGGCCCGTCGTGCCCGTCCCCCACGTCGAGCACGACAGGCAGCAGTCCCGT
Organism: Streptomyces azureus; assembly: GCF_001270025.1. Lineage (NCBI taxonomy): Bacteria > Bacillati > Actinomycetota > Actinomycetes > Kitasatosporales > Streptomycetaceae > Streptomyces > Streptomyces azureus. The sequence continues at coordinate 23,859 of NZ_DF968533.1, forward strand.
ACGACGGGCCGGCTCCAGTGCTGCCCAGCCACCCGGGAGGGCCCGCTCGTCCGCGTACCACAGCAGCGGCTCGTGCCAGGAGCCCTCGACCGTGATATCGACGAGGGCCCCGGCGGGGAGCCGGAGTCCGAGTGCGCTGCCGCTCGGGTCTGCCGCCAGCTTCGGCAGGGGATTGGGAAGAGTCGCCATGGTCGTGACTCTAGAGGCGACCACTGACAATCGGACCGGCCCCTTGGAGGACACACTCTGACCTACTTGCTCCCTACGGTCCTCTCATGACCACTTCCCCGGAGAAGACGGACCTGTCGCAGGCGCTCGCGGAGCAGCGGGAGTTGCTGCTGATCACCGTGCGCGGACTCACCGACGCGCAGGCCGCGCAGCGTACGACCGTCAGTGAACTGACCCTGGGCGGGATCGTGAAGCATCTCGCTCAGGGGGAAGAGGTGTGGACGCAGATCATGACCAAGGGCGACGGTGAACTCCCCGACGGCATGCTCGACATGGGGCAGTACCGCATGGCAGAGGGCGAGACGCTCCCCGCGCTGCTGGAGCGGTACGCGGCGGCCGCCCGGGCTACCGACGAGGCCGTGGCCGGGCTGCCGGACCTGGGGCAGAGGGTGCTTCTGCCGACGACTCCCTGGTCGCCGCCGGAGCCCGAGCACTGGTCGGCGCGCCGGATCCTGCTCCACCTGATCAGGGAGACGGCCCAGCACGCCGGGCACGCGGACATCGTCCGGGAGGCACTGGACGGCGCGAACACCACGGCCCGGCGCTGACCCGGCGGCCCGTCAGACGCGGGCGTCGAAGCACTCGCGGCTGCCTCCCGTCGCCGGGCGGAAACAGGCCCGGACGGTCGTGCCGGGGCGGGCTTCGGTCATGGGTGTGTAGACGTAGGACTGTGCGGCGATGTCGTCCGTGACCTCGGCGAAGTGCGGACGGCGGCCTCCGTCGGCCCGGTTCAGCTCCAGGCGGTCGCCGATCCGCGTGCTCCACATCCGGGCCCAGCCGGCCTCGCACTTCTCGCTGTAGCGCAGTTCGAGGTGGGCTCCGGTGGACGTGCGGTGCGAGGCGAGGGTGAGCGGGGCCGTGCCGCATCTCATGTGCATCGGGCTCCGGCCCTCGCAGGCGGCCGCACGGCAGCGGGGTGCCGGGGCGGAAGGGGACGGCGGGGCCGGCCGGGGGTCGCCGGACTGGCCCGCGAGGAGGACCAGGGCCACGGACAGGCCGCCGGCCGCGATCGCGCACACCGACGCGAGTATCGCCATGACCGCGCCCCTGCCGCCGACGGCGGGTCTGGCCTCCGCCTCCGTGGGCGCGGGCGTCTCCGTCTGCGTACGCGTGGCCGGCGCCGCCCGGCCGCTCCACTCCGACTCCGCGAGCTCCCACAGCGCGAGACACCGGCCCTCCGGCTCGCCCGCGAGGCGGCACAGCTCCTGTACCGCCTGGCGCGGCGGGAGCGTCTTGCCGTTGAGGTAACGCTCCCAGGACGACTTGCTGAAGGTCGTCTTCGCCGCGAGGGCCGCCAGGCTCAGGCCCGCGCCCGCCTTCAACTCCGTCAGCACGGAGGCGAGGCGGGCGCGCTCCGGCGGCAGCGGGCCCGGCGGGGTCGGCGTCATTCCCGCAGGGCCTTCCAGGTGTGCGGGCCGATGATGCCGTCAACGACCAGGTTCGCCCGCTTCTGGAGGGCCCTGACCGCGCGTTCCGTGTGCGGGCCGAAGATGCCGTCCACGGCGCCCGGTGAGAGGCCCGCCTCGCGCAGCAGGCACTGTGCCTCGGCCACCTCCGGTCCGGCGTGGCCGTTCGCCAGGACGGCCTTCTGGGTGCGGCTGTTGCCCGCGTACCAGCGGCCGTCGATCCGCTCCGCCCGGCAGGTGTACCGGGGCCGCTCCGACTCCCTGGGCGATCCCGGTGCCGTCGTGGCGGAGGCGGTGAGGCCGGCCGCGGCCGCTCCGCCCTCGCCGTCCGTGAGCCGTACGGCGAGCAGGACCGTGGCGGCGACGGCCAGCACCAGGGCCACGGACCCCGCGATGAGCGTGATGCGCAGTGCCCGGCCGTGGGGCCGGGGTGCGCCGGTCCCCAGCTCGGTGCCGGGCTCGGCCCCGGGCTTCGTTCCGCGCTGCGGGCTCTGCGGGTCCGGCCCTCTGCCCGTCCCGTCCCCGGCCGGCTCGCTCGGCCGGTCCGCCCCCTTGCCCCACGCCTCCGCGGCGACCTCGTGCAGCGCGAGCAGGCGGGTCGCGTCATCACCGCCGAGCCGGGCCATCGCCTCCACGGCCTCCCTGGGCGGGAGCGATCTGCCGGCCAGGTAGCGCTCCCAGGACGACGTGCTGTACCCCGTCTTGGCCGCGAGCTGGCGCAGGCTCAGTCCGCTGTGGTCCTTCACCCGGCGTAAGCGCACCACCAACTGCCGTACGCGCGGATCCAGTTCCTCGGGCAGCCCTTTCCAACGCGACATGTTCCCCCCACTCGCGTTCGTGGACCGTGGTCAGCGGTCCCCGTCACCGCCGCATTCTGCATCAGCATCCACGCGGTGCCCCATACATCGGTTCCCTTCTCCCCGCCGCCCCCTACCGATTCGGCCACGCTCGCCGCGACCGTCCCGCCACACCGTCCCGGCGTACGGCGTCGCCGCAGGTCAGCGCGTGGGATGTCCCGCGAGTACGTCACTTGGGAGGCGACTGTGGCGGACCCGGGTCCTCGGGCCGCAGTCTCGTTGCCGAGCCGGCCGGTGCGGTCGGCCCGCCCACGAAGGGGGAAACAGCATGCGTATGACCAGGAAGCTCGCCGTCATGACCGGGGGCCTTGCGCTGACCGGTGGTCTGCTGGCCGGCGGCGCGGGTGGGGCCGGTGCGGCCGAGGTCGGGCCGCAGGCCGCGTCGGACTGTCCGTCGGGCTGGTTCTGCGTCTGGGCCGGGCAGAACTACACCGGCCGCATGCAGAAGGTCGCGGGGACCAACAAGGACCTGACCAAGTTCTCTGTCTTCCAGAACTTCCGGTCCTGGTACAACCACGGCGCTTCCTGCGACTTCCAGTGGTTCTCCGAGAAGAACCACGGCGGGAGCGACGGCATCATCCCGAGGGGATACAAGAAGTCCGACAACACGGGCCACTACATGAAGTCCAACAAGTGGGTCAACTGCCGGTGACCTGCGCTCCGTAACGCCCGAGGGCGGCACTCCACGGGGGGAGTGCCGCCCTCGGCCTGTCACGGCAGGGCCAGGCTCAGAGCCGCTCGGGCGTCCGGATGCCCAGCAGGGCCATGCCCTGGTGGAGGGTGCGGGCCGTGATGTCGCAGAGGAACAGGCGGTTCTCGATCTGCTCGGGCGACTCGGCCTTCAGGACCGGGCACTTGTCGTAGAACGTCGTGTAGAGGGATGCCAGCTGGTACAGGTACGCCGTCATCTTGTGCGGGGCGTACTCCGCCGCCGCCTCCGCCACCGTCGCCGCGAACGAGTCCGCGTGCAGGCCGAGCGCACGCTCCGCCTCGTGCAGATCCAGCTCGGGGTGCGCGAGGGGACGGGACTCGCCGGCCTTGCGCAGGATCGACCGGATACGGGCGTAGGCGTACTGGAGGTAGACGGACGTGTCGCCGTTCAGCGAGACCATCTGGTCCAGGTCGAACTTGTAGTCGCGGTTCGCCGACGTCGACAAGTCCGCGTACTTCACCGCGCCGATGCCGACCTGGGTGCCCCGCTCGGCGATCTCCTCCTCGGAGAGGTCCTGTGCCTTCTCCCGGACCACCGCCGAGGCACGGTCGATCGCCTCGTCCAGCAGGTCGACCAGGCGGACCGTCTCGCCCTCACGGGTCTTGAACGGCTTGCCGTCCTTGCCGAGGACCGTGCCGAAGGCGAGCTGCACCGCGTGCACGTCCTCGTTCAGCCAGCCAGCCCGGCGGGCCGTCTCGAAGACCATCTTGAAGTGCAGCGACTGGCGGGCGTCCACCACGTACAGCAGCGTGTTCGCCTTGATGTTGAAGACGCGGTCGCGGATCGCCGAGAGGTCGGTCGCCGCGTAGCCGTAGCCGCCGTCCGACTTCTGCACGATCAGCGGGACCGGCTTGCCGTCCGGGCCCCTGATGTCGTCGAAGAAGACACACAGAGCGCCCTCGGAGCGGACCGCGACGCCCGACTCCTCCAGCAGGCGGCAGGTCTCCGCGAGCATGTCGTTGTACCCGGACTCGCCGACGATGTCCTCGTCGCGGATCTCCATGTCCAGCTTCTCGAAGACGGAGAAGAAGTAGATCTTCGACTCGTCGACGAACTTCTGCCACATGGCGAGGGTCTGCGGGTCGCCCGCCTGGAGGTCGACCACCCGGCGGCGGGCCCGCGTCTTGAACTCCTCGTCCGCGTCGAAGAGTTTGCGGGCTGCCTTGTAGAGGCGGTCCAGGTTCGACATGGCCTGCTCGCCGGACGCCTGGAGGTCCTCGCCGTCGTGGTGGTCCAGCTCGTGCGGGTGCTCCTCCAGGTACTGGATGAGCATGCCGAACTGGGTGCCCCAGTCGCCGATGTGGTGACGCCGGACCACGCTCTCGCCGGTGGACTCCAGCAGCTGCGCCACCGAGTCGCCGATCACCGCGGAGCGCAGGTGACCGACGTGCATCTCCTTCGCCACGTTCGGCTGGGCGTAGTCGATGACCGTGGTGCCGGGCTGCTCGGCGTGCGGCACGCCGAGGCGGCCGGTGTCGTCCGCGTAGCGCGCGGCGAGGGTCTGAGTGATCGCCCGGTCCGTGATCGTGATGTTCAGGAAGCCGGGGCCGGAGACCTCGATGTCCTTGATCACGTCACCCGGCTCGACCCGGGAGACGACCTGCGTCGCCAGCTCCCGCGGGTTCGCCTTCTCCTTCTTCGCGAGGGCCAGGATCCCGTTGGCCTGGAAGTCGGCCCGGTCGCTTCGTCGCAGCAGCGGGTCCGCGGAACCGGCCTGCGGCACAGCCGCCGACAGGGCCGCCGCGAGGCGCTGGTGGACGGAGTCGCTGAGGGACGTGACCGAGGCCATAGGAAAGGGTGCCGTTCTCCTCGAGGAAATGGATAGACACGGCCAGTATCCCATGGAGGTAAAGCCGTTTTTCCGGGCGCGAGCAGGTCTGGGACAATGGTGCGGTCAGCCGTGCGACCGTACCGGCTGCCCGATGCAGAAAGAAGGACGTGCCGATCGTGGCTCAGAGCACCGAGACCACCGACTGGGTCTCCCGTTTCGCGGATGAGGTCATCGAGGAGTCGGAGCGTCGGGCCCCGGGCAAACCCGTCGTCGTCGCGTCCGGCCTCTCACCGTCCGGCCCCATCCACCTCGGGAACCTGCGCGAGGTCATGACCCCGCATCTCGTCGCCGACGAGATCCGCCGCCGGGGGTACCAGGTGCGGCACCTGATCTCCTGGGACGACTACGACCGCTACCGCAAGGTGCCGGCCGGTGTCCCGGGCGTCGACGAGTCGTGGGCCGAGCACATCGGCAAACCGCTGACGTCCGTTCCGGCGCCCAAGGGCTCCTCGCACGCCAACTGGGCCGAGCACTTCAAGGCCGCGATGATCGAGTCGCTGGCCGAGCTGGGCGTGGAGTTCGACGGGATCAGCCAGACCGCGCAGTACACCTCCGGCGTGTACCGCGAGCAGATCCTGCACGCCATGAGGCACCGCGGCGACATCGACGCGATCCTCGCCCAGTACCGGACGAAGAAGGCCCCGGCCAAGAAGCAGCAGCAGAAGCCCCTCGACGAGGCCGAGCTGGAGGCCGCCGAGGGCTCCGGCGCGGCCGGCGAGGACGACGGCAGCTCCGGAGCCGCCGGGTACTTCCCGTACAAGCCGTACTGCGGCAACTGCGAGAAGGACCTCACGACCGTCACGTCCTACGACGACGACTCCACCGAGCTGACGTACGCCTGCACCGCGTGCGGCTTCTCCGAGACGGTCCGGCTGAGCGAGTTCAACCGCGGCAAGCTGGTCTGGAAGGTCGACTGGCCGATGCGGTGGGCGTACGAAGGGGTCGTGTTCGAGCCGAGCGGCGTCGACCACACGTCTCCCGGGTCCTCGTTCCAGGTCGGCGGGCAGATCGTCGGGATCTTCGGCGGCAAGCAGCCGATCGGCCCGATGTACGCCTTCGTCGGCATCTCCGGCATGGCGAAGATGTCGTCCTCCAAGGGCGGCGTGCCCACGCCCGCCGACGCCCTGAAGATCATGGAACCGCAGCTCCTGCGCTGGCTGTACGCCCGCCGCAGGCCCAACCAGTCCTTCAAGGTCGCCTTCGACCAGGAGATCCAGCGGCTGTACGACGAGTGGGACCGGCTGGACGCCAAGGTCGCCGACGGCAGCGTCCTGCCCGCCGACGCCGCCGCGCACTCGCGTGCGGTGCGCACGGCCGCCGGTGAGCTGCCGCGGACGGCCCGGCCGCTGCCGTACCGGACGCTGGCGTCCGTCGCGGACATCACCGCCGGGCACGAGGACCAGGCGCTGCGGATCCTGAGCGAGCTGGACCCGGAGCAGCCGTTGACCTCGCTCGACGAGGTGCGGCCGCGGTACGACAAGGCCGAGGCCTGGATCAACACGCACGTGCCGGCCGAACAGCGGACCATCGTGCGGGACGAGCCCGACGCGGAGTTGCTGAAGTCGTTGGACGAGCAGGGCCGGGAGTCGCTGCGGCTGCTGCTCGACGGGCTGGCCGACCACTGGTCGCTGGACGGGCTGACGCACCTCGTCTACGGCGTACCGAAGGTGCAGGCCGGGTTCTCGGCCGACGCCACGCCGAAGGAACTGCCGCCGGAGATCAAGACCGCCCAGCGGTCCTTCTTCGCCCTGCTGTACCACCTGCTGGTGGGCCGGGATACGGGGCCGCGGCTGCCTACGCTGCTGCTGGCGGTGGGGCAGGAGCGGGTTCGGGCCCTGCTCGGGGAGTAGTCGCCGGTGTGGAGGGAGGGGCTCTGTCCGCAGGGCCCCTTCTTCATGCGATGTGCTCTTCTTCCAGTTCCTTGTAGTGGCGGCTGCTGAACCGGTCGACCATGCGCTTGGCTTCCGTGGCGTCGATGCGGATGCCGTATTCCGCTTCCAGGTTGTCGACGAGCTGGTTCGGGGTCGGGTAGCTGCCGTTGATCGACTGCTTGAAGACCTGGTAGTACGACTCCTCGTCCGGCTCGGGGGCCGGCGGGGCGCCGCCGCCGTCGCCCAGTTCCCGGGTGCGGTTGGGGCCCACCGGGATGGGGAAGCTCCCGGTGTCCTCCGGGGAGGGTTCCTGCTCGTACTGGGTCTGGTACTGCTCGGCCTCTTGCTGTTCCGCGATCCACTGGGCGTACTGCTCGGGGTCGTAGGCCGGGTCGTAGCCGCCCTGGTACTCCACCTCGCGCGGGGCGTTGAACCAGGGGCTCTGGTCAGGCTCCGGGATGTCGTCCGCTTGCTCGGCGTTGTGGTTGCTCTCGAGTTGTGGGCGCTGCTCTCCGGGAGGCGCCGCTTTCTGCGGGACGGGTGCCGCCCCTGGGGCACGACTGCCCGCAGCCGGATCGGTTTGTGGCGGCGGGGGGATCAGCGCGGGCTCTATGCCCGCCGCCGCCAGTCCCGCCGGGGCCGTTTCCGCCAGGGGCACGCCGTAGCGCGCCAGCCTCAGCGGCATCAACGACTCCACCGGGGCCTTCCTGCGCCACGCCCGGCCGAAGCGGGAACGCAGCCGGGCCTGGTAGACGAGACGTTCCTGCTCCAGCTTGATGACCTGGTCGTAGGAGCGGAGCTCCCAGAGCTTCATGCGGCGCCAGAGGAGGAACGTCGGCACGGGGGAGAGCAGCCAGCGGGTGAGGCGGACGCCCTCCATGTGCTTGTCGGCCGTGATGTCGGCGATCCGGCCGATCGCGTGGCGGGCCGCCTCGACCGCGACCACGAACAGGATCGGGATCACCGCGTGCATGCCGACACCGAGCGGATCCGGCCAGGCGGCCGCGCCGTTGAAGGCGATCGTCGCCGCTGTCAGGAGCCACGCCGTCTGGCGCAGGAGCGGGAAGGGGATCCTGATCCAGGTGAGGAGCAGGTCCAGGGCCAGCAGGACGCAGATGCCCGCGTCGATGCCGATCGGGAAGACGTAGGAGAAGTTCCCGAAGCCCTTCTTGAGGGCCAGTTCGCGGACGGCCGCGTACGAACCGGCGAAGCCGATGCCGGCGATGATCACGGCACCGGCCACGACCACACCGATGAGAACGCGGTGCATCCGAGTCAGCTGTGGCGCGGCCACCCGTACTCCCCTCCCCTTGCGTGTTGTTGCGCGCAACAGGGTGGCACATGTGTGCGGAGGACGGGTGGCCGGATCCCGTCGGGCCTGTTCAGCTCTTCGACGCGGGCTTCTTGGACGGCGACTTCGACGCGTCGTCCGACGGCTCGTCCGACGCGTCCTTGGACGCCGACTTCGAGGGGGACTCGGACGGGGCGCCGCTCGCCTTGCCGCCGCCCGCGCCGTTCGCCTCGGACACCGCCGCCACCGCCTCCTTGGCGGCCTTCTTCGCGTCCTTCATCAGGTCGTCGGCGCTCGGGCTCTTGTCGCCCGCCAGGCCCGCGCCGTTGAAGTCGATGGTGACGACCACGTTCTCGACGCGTGCCACGACCGTCTGCTGCTTGAAGGTGCCTTCCTTCTTCTTCAGCTCGTAGCGCACGGCCGTCGCCTCGTCGCCCGTCCCGGGCACCGGCTCCGACTTGGTGCTCTTGGCGCCCTCCATGGCCTGGGCGTCCTGGACCTGCTTCTCGAAGTACTCCTGGGCCAGCTTGTCGGCCGGGCCGCGGGTGACGTCCGACTCGAAGCGCAGCATCGACACGTTCAGCCAGCGGAACTGCGAGCCCTTGACGCCGTTGTTGTCGAGGCTGTTCCAGGAGCAGTTGCCGCGGGTCGAGATGTCGTCCGACTTGCCCTCCTTGCCGGACTTACCCGCCGGGACGAGGTCCTTCAGCGTCTTCTTCGACAGCACCTTGCAGGGCTCCGGAAGCTTGCCGTACGCCGCCGCCTGAACGGTCGGCGACGGGCTCGCGGACGCCGAGGCGGCGGCCTTCGCGGCCGTGTCCGTGCTGTCGCCGGAGCCGGAGTCCGAGGAGCAGCCGGCGGCGACCAGCATCACGGGGACGGCGGCCGCGCAGACAAGGACGCGGTGGAGTCGCTTCGCTCGCTGGTCTCGGTCTCGCTGTGCTCGTCGCTGCATGGTTCCTTCACTCATGACGCTCGTGGTTCCTGCGGTCGGGACGGGTCCGAGTGGTCACGGTACGCGGTGAGGCCGCTGTGTGTTCTTCCTTCGGGCGCTTTGCGGGTGCGCGTGAAGGGGGCGTGAAGGGGCCTCAGCCGCTCAGCGAGTCGGCCAGTTGCGAGGCCAGTTTCCGGGCCCTGTCCTGCATTTCCTTGCTGTCCGGGACGACGCCGACGGTGGCCGGCTGCTCGGCGTACTCGATGGTCACGATGACGTTGGACGTGCGGAATGCCACAGTCACCGTCCGCTGCTTGGCCGTCGAACCGGAGCTGCTCAGCTCGTCGTCGAGGAAGGCCTCGTCGCCGACCTCCTCCAGGACGCGGGGCTGGAGATCGGTCGGGGCGGCGGAGGCGGACGCCGACGGTGACGTGCTGCCCGACGGGGACGGGGAGCCGCTCGGAGCGGCGGAGGAACCGCCGGCCGGGGTGCTGCCGACGGCCGCCGACTCGGTGGCGGTCGGCTCGGGCAGGTGGGCCGCCGCCTCCTTCTCCGCGAAGAGCTGCTCGGCCTGGTTGTCGTCACTGACCGCGTTGTCGTAGGAGACGACCCGTTCGAAGTCGACGAGCAGATGGTCGGTGGCCTGCTGCGAATCGACCTTCCACTGGCAGCCGACCTTGCGGTCGGTGTCGTACGTGACCGTCGCCTCGCCCTCGTACGCCTTCTCGCGCTGCTTCTCGTCGGTGATCTGCCGGATACCCGGCAGGAGTTCGTCGAGGGAGCTCTGCCCGACGGCGCCGCAGGGCTCGGGCAGCGTGCGGTACCGGCCCGGCTCGGCGGCGGCCGAGGCCGTGCCCGTGTCGCCCGGGTTGGAGTCTTCTGTCGGGCCGCCGTCGCCCGAGCTGCCGGTGCAGCCGGCCAGCAGGGCCGCGAGGAGCGCGGCGATGCCGGGTGCGTACGCCTTCCGTTGCACGTGGTGGCTCCTCTCGACGCGGATAATGGCTTGCCGCCGCGGGGCGGCCGGTGAACACAATGTGTATCGCACGCACTGCCGTGGACGCCGGTCCGGATTCCCTTTCGTCGACCTTGGCTCCGGTATTTGCTGTTGAGGACTTCTGTTCGTTTGCGGGGGATTGAGGACGCTATGTCGTATGTAGAGATACCTGGTGCGAAAGTACCGATCCGGATGTGGGTCGATCCGTCCACGGTCGAAGGCTCCGCACTCCAGCAGCTCCAGAACGTCGCCACGCTGCCCTGGATCAAGGGCCTGGCCGTCATGCCCGACGTGCACTACGGCAAGGGTGCGACGGTCGGCTCGGTCATCGCCATGCGGGGTGCGGTGTGCCCGGCGGCGGTGGGCGTCGACATCGGCTGCGGAATGTCGGCGGTGAAGACGTCCCTGACGGCCAACGACCTGCCCGGGGACCTGTCCCGGCTGCGGTCGCGGGTCGAGCAGGTGATCCCGGTGGGGCGGGGGATGCATGACGATCCCGTCGATCCGGGGCGGTTCCATGGGTTGGCCACGGCCGGGTGGGACGACTTCTGGGGGCGGTTCGACGGGGTTGCGGAGGCGGTCAAGTTCCGTCAGGAACGTGCCACGAAGCAGATGGGAACGCTCGGCGGGGGAAACCACTTCGTCGAGGTTTGCACGGATACAACCGGTTCTGTCTGGCTGATGCTCCACTCCGGTTCCCGCAACATCGGCAAGGAACTGGCCGAGCATCACATCGGCGTGGCCCAGAAGCTCCCGCACAACCAGGGCCTGGTCGACCGCGACCTCGCCGTCTTCGTCGCGGACACCCCGCAGATGGCGGCGTACCGGAACGACCTGTTCTGGGCGCAGGAGTATGCGAAGTACAACCGCTCGATCATGATGGCGCTCCTGAAGGACGTGATCCGCAAGGAGTTCAAGAAGGCGAAGCCGACCTTCGAGCCGGAGATCAGCGCGCATCACAACTACGTGGCCGAGGAGCGCTACGACGGGATGGACCTGCTCGTGACCCGTAAGGGCGCGATCCGGGCCGGCTCCGGCGAGTACGGGATCATCCCGGGCTCCATGGGCACGGGTTCGTACATCGTGAAGGGCCTCGGCAACGACAAGTCCTTCAACTCGGCCTCGCACGGCGCGGGCCGGCGCATGAGCCGGAACGCGGCGAAGCGCCGGTTCTCCACGAAGGACCTGGAGGAGCAGACGCGGGGCGTGGAGTGCCGCAAGGACTCCGGCGTCGTGGATGAGATCCCGGGCGCCTACAAGCCGATCGAGCAGGTCATCGACCAGCAGCGGGACCTGGTGGAGGTCGTGGCGAAGCTGAAGCAGGTTGTCTGCGTCAAGGGCTAGGAGTGGTCAGTCGGGCAGCGGTACCACTCCGTCGAGGAGCTTGTTGAGGCGAGCCCGGCACGCGTTGACGGAGTGTCCTGGTTTGGCGCGGGCGTCGTCGATGGTCGGTACTGAGAGCGGGATTCTGTGAGCGCTAGGCTCGCAGTCAGCCACAGGGAAGCCTCTACTTCCTTGTCGGTCGGGATGCCGGTCCCGGCCGAGGGCCGTCGCTTTGATGGTGTGGCGTGAGCCTGGAGCGCCAGTTCAACTGCCGTTCGGGCGATCGAGGATGTTCACTCCTGTGAGCGAGAGCTACTTCGGGGCGTGCATCACCGCGTAGATCATGACGAACGCCACGATGTGGATGCCGAAGAGGAAGTAGGCGAGCCACCACCACATGTGGCGTTCGTTCTTCGTCTCCTGGGCGAGGCGCCGCCGTTCCCGCTCCCGCTCCTGATCGGGTTCGGCGTCCGGCATCACAGGTCCCGGTGGACCTTCGTGTTGGAGGCCTGGGCGCGGGGGCGGAGGACCAGGAGGTCGACGTTGACGTGGCTGGGGCGGGTGACCGCCCAGGTGATGGTGTCGGCGACGTCGTCGGCGGTGAGGGGTTCGGCGACGCCCTCGTAGACCTTGGCCGCCTTGTCCTCGTCGCCGCCGAAGCGGGTGAGGGCGAACTCGTCCGTCTTGACCATGCCGGGGGCGATCTCGATGACGCGGACCGGCTGGCCGACGATCTCCAGGCGCAGGGTCTCGGCGAGGACGTGCGCGCCGTGCTTGGCGGCGACGTAGCCCCCGCCGCCCTCGTAGGTGCCGTGGCCCGCGGTGGAGGAGACGACCACGACCGTGCCGTCGCCGCTCGCGACCAGCTTGGGCAGCAGGGCCTGGGTGAGGTTGAGCGTGCCGATGACGTTCGTCTCGTACATCTGGCGCCAGTCGGCGGGGTCACCGGTCGCGACCGGGTCGGCGCCGAGCGCGCCGCCCGCGTTGTTGACCAGCACGCCGATCGTCTTGAAGGCCGTGGCGAACTCGTCGACCGCCGCGCGGTCGGTGACGTCGAGGGCGTACGCCGTGGCCTGGTGGCCGGCCTTGGTGATCTCCTCCGCCAGCGCCTCGATGCGGTCCTTGCGGCGGGCGGTGAGGACGACGCGGTAGCCCGCGGCGGCGAGCTGCCGGGCCGTGGCGGCGCCGATTCCGCTGCTCGCACCGGTGACGACGGCGATGCGGGAGGCGGCGGACGGGGCGGCGGTGGCCATGGGAGCTCCTCGGGCGTGGCGGACGGGCCGACTTCTGTGCGAAGGCCTGCGGCCAGGATAAGTGGGCTCCGCGGTGGGAGAATGGGGGCGGGTGATCCTCCTGTTCCTCTGGAGGTTGGTCATGGGAGAGGCACGCCAGGTCATGGACCGGCTCACGGACGCGGTCACCACGCACGCCGATCTGAACGTCATCAGCGAGCTGTACGCCGAGGACGCGGTCGCCTTCACCCCCGACGAGGGCGAGCTGCACGGGCGCGACAACATCGTCGAGTACTGGCGGACGATGACGGAGGCGCTCCCCGAGGCGACGTTCCAGCCGTTGCACTCCTACGAAGTCGGCGACACCGCCATCGACGAAGGGATCTTCAGCGGACGGAACACCGGGCCGCTGCAACTGCCCAATGGTGAGACGCTGCCCCCGACCCAGAAGGAGATCAGGATCCGCGGGGTGGACATCGCCACCGTGAAGGACGGCCGGATCGTCGACTACCGCCTGTACTTCGACGAGATGGACTTCCTGGGGCAGCTGGGGCTGCTGCCCGACGAGCCGTTCTGAGCCCCCGGCCCGGGAGGCCGGTCAGTTTCCTCGCGGGGCGTACATGATCACCGCCATACCCGCGAGGCAGATCAGTGCGCCCGTGATGTCCCAGCGGTCCGGGCGGTAACCGTCCGCGATCACGCCCCACAGGATCGAGCCGGCGACGAAGATCCCGCCGTACGCGGCGAGGACGCGGCCGAAGTGGGCGTCGGGCTGGAACGTCGCGACGAAGCCGTAGGCGCCGAGCGCGAGGACGCCGCCGGCCGCCCACAGCCAGCCCTTGTTCTCGCGCACGCCCTGCCAGACCAGCCACGCGCCGCCGATCTCCAGCAGGGCGGCGAGGACGAAGAGGGTGGCGGAACGCAGGATCTGCATGCGGGCAGCTTCGCACGCCCGGGCGGGACTCGAAGGGTGCGGTGTCACCTGATGGACGGCGCCTGCGGGGCGCTCCGCGTGGGATGCATCGGGGTGTCCCAGTGGTGGTTGTTCCGGCGGTGCGAGGAGCGGGCGGTATGGGGTGAGAGCGGGTCTTCGGCGTGCGGGTTTCGCCGCGCGGGCCGTGGGGGTCGCTGCCGTGTCCGGGCTGGTGACCGGGGTGGCCACGCCGGTCTCCGGGGCTCCGGCCTCCGGGGCGGCTCCTGCCGGCGACCGGCGTGGCCCTGGGGCCGATCTCGCCTGCCACGGGTCCGCCTCCTCTCCGCCGGTCTCGTCGACCTGGCGTTCACGCCGCGCAACCACGGGTCCGCCGCCGTCGCGGACGCGACCGTGCGGTTGCGGTGGTCGGAGCCGCTGGCCGACCGGCAGGAGCTGCCGGAGGGGTGCGCGCGGTCGGGGCGGCAGGTGGTGCTGTCCCGGACGGGGGGCGCTGGCGGCGGACGGCGTGGGGGAGCGGACCGCCCTGCGGGTGCGGTCGCCGTGGCGCCGCCGGAGGTGGGGCCGGAGCTCGACACGGTGTGGGTCGGCGGGACGGTGGACCGCGACCGGCGCGACGACCGGCAGCGGTGCTCGTCCTGGATACGGGGGACCCCTACCACTTCTGAAAGGCGGAGGTATGGTTGAAGTGTAAACAACCTGGAGGGTGAGCGAGCATGCAGTTCGGGATCTTCAGCGTCGGCGACGTCACGCCCGACCCGACCAACGGCCGGACGCCGACCGAACGCGAGCGCATCAAGGCCATGGTCGCCATCGCACTGAAGGCCGAGGAGGCCGGCCTCGACGTCTTCGCCACCGGCGAGCACCACAACCCGCCGTTCGTGCCCTCGTCCCCGACCACCATGCTCGGCCACATCGCCGCCCGCACCGAGCGGCTGATCCTCTCCACGGCCACCACGCTCATCACCACCAACGACCCGGTGAAGATCGCCGAGGACTTCGCGATGCTCCAGCACCTGGCCGACGGCCGGGTGGATCTCATGCTGGGTCGCGGCAACACCGCCCCCGTCTACCCCTGGTTCGGGCAGGACATCCGGCAGGGCATCCCGCTCGCGATCGAGAACTACGCCCTCCTCCACCGGCTGTGGCGCGAGGAGGCCGTCGACTGGGAGGGGAAGTTCCGTACGCCGTTGCAGGGGTTCACCGCCACGCCCCGCCCACTGGACGGCGTACCGCCGTTCGTCTGGCACGGGTCGATCCGCTCGCCGGAGATCGCCGAGCAGGCCGCGTACTACGGCGACGGCTTCTTCCACAACAACATCTTCTGGCCGGCCGACCACACCAAGAGGATGGTCGAGCTGTACCGGACGCGGTACGCGCACCACGGGCACGGCACGCCCGAGCAGGCGATCGTCGGGCTCGGCGGGCATGTGTTCATGCGGCGGAACTCGCAGGACGCCGTGCGTGAGTTCCGGCCGTACTTCGACGTCGCGCCGGTGTACGGGCACGGGCCGTCGCTGGAGGACTTCATGGCGCAGACGCCGCTGACCGTCGGCTCGCCGCAGCAGGTCATCGAGAAGACGTTGGCCTTCCGCAGT
This sequence comes from Streptomyces azureus, assembly GCF_001270025.1. NCBI lineage: Bacteria > Bacillati > Actinomycetota > Actinomycetes > Kitasatosporales > Streptomycetaceae > Streptomyces > Streptomyces azureus. The sequence goes on from NZ_DF968533.1 coordinate 39,067, forward strand.
TACGCCGGTGACTACCAGCGCCAGCTGTTCCTGGTCGACCACGCCGGGCTGCCGCTGAAGACCGTGCTGGAGCAGATCGACCTGCTGGGCGAGGAGGTCGTGCCGGTGCTGCGCAAGGAGTTCGCCGTGGGCCGCCCGGCGGACGTGCCGGACGCGCCGACGCACGCGGCCCGGCTCGCCGGGGCCCGAGGGTGAGAGGACGGTAGGCACCCCGCCTGTGGTTGCGTGACCCCTGGTGAGAGGGCAGTAAGAAGGACGCTCCGGCGCAGCTCATCCGGTCCCGGAACCCCGGCGGCGGGGCACACTGGACGCGTGTCCCAAACAGTGCTGCTCGCCGAAGACGACCGCGCCATCCGCAACGCCCTGGAGCGCGCCCTGACCCTGGAGGGTTACCAGGTCATGGCGGTCGCCGACGGTGTCGAGGCGCTGGCACAGGCCCACCGCAACCGTCCGGACGTCCTCGTCCTGGACGTGATGATGCCCGGCATCGACGGGCTCCAGGTGTGCCGCGTGCTGCGCGCCGAGGGAGACCGGACGCCGATCCTGATGCTGACGGCCCTCGTGGAGACCGCCGACCGGATCGCCGGCCTGGACGCGGGCGCCGACGACTACGTGGTGAAGCCCTTCGACGTGGAGGAGGTCTTCGCCCGGCTGCGCGCCCTGCTGCGCCGCACCAGCCCGGTGGGCGTCGGCGGCGCACCCGTGGCCGAGGCGCCCCGGCCGGTCCCCGAGCGGTTCATCGAGGCGGCCGGCATCCGCATGGACCCGCAGGCGCGCCGGGCCTGGCGCGGCGCCCGCGAGCTGGAGCTGACCCGCACCGAGTTCGAACTGCTGGAGCTGCTGGTCCGCAACGCGGGCATCGTCCTCGACCACTCGACGATCTACGACCGCATCTGGGGCTACGACTTCGGCCCCGGCTCGAAGAACCTCGCCGTCTACGTCGGCTATCTGCGCCGCAAGCTCGACGAGCCGGACGCGCCGCAGCTGATCCACACGGTGCGTGGCGTGGGTTACGTGCTGCGGGAGGACTGAGTGGGCCGCCTCGGCCGGCTGCTGGACGGGCGGCGGCCGAAGCTGGTCTCGCTGCGCACCACCTTCGCGGTGTCGTTCGCGGCGGTGACGGCGGCCGTGACGATGCTGGTCGGCATCCTGTCGTACAGCGCGGCGGCCCGGCTGGTGCGGGTGGACCAGCAGACCGTGTTCGACGAGGTCGTGCAGGACCTGCGCGACGAGGTGCGGGAGAACCGCATGACGCCCGGCGACTTCTCGTCCGCCGCGCCGGGCCACGACCTGGTCCGGCCCGCCCGGACGGATGTGCAGGTGCTCGGCCCGGACGGGCATGTCGTCGACCGGGGCAGTCCGGGGCTGCCGGTCGCCGGCGCCGATGTGCGGATCGCCGCGGCGGCCGTGTCCGGGCGGGTGGCCGAGCACAGGGACGTCGACGTGGGCGACGACGTCTACCGCGTCGCGACCGTCTCGCTCGGCGGCGGCCGGGGAGCGGTGCAGGTCGCGCAGGAGTTCAGCGACGTGGAGGACCTGCTGCGGGCGCTCCAGCGGCGGACGCTCCTGCTGATGGCCGCCGTCGTGATCGCCGCCGGCCTGTTCGGCTGGTGGCTGGCCCGGCGGATCACACGCCGCCTGGTCGTCCTCACCGACGCGGCCGAGGATGTCGCCCGCACCCGCCGGCTCGGCATCCAGGTGCCCGTCGCCGGGCACGACGAGGTGGGCCGGCTCGGCCGGGCCTTCGACCGCATGCTGGGGCGGCTCGCCCAGTCCGAGGAGGACCAGCGCCGCCTGGTCCAGGACGCGGGCCACGAGCTGCGTACGCCGCTGACCTCCCTGCGTACGAACATCTCCCTGCTCCGCCGGATCGACGAACTCCCGCCCGGGACCCGCGAGGAACTGGTCGCAGACCTGGGTCAGGAGGCCCGCGAGCTGACCGACCTGGTCAACGAGCTCGTCGACCTCGCGGCCGGGCAGTCCGACACCGAGCCGCCGCAGCGGGTGAACGTCGCCGACATCGCGGAGGAGGTGGCGGGCCTCGCCCGGCGCCGCAGCGGCAGGCGGATCCTGCTCCGCGCGAGCGGCGACACCACGACCGACGGGCGGCCCGGGATGCTGACCCGGGCGCTGTCCAACCTCGTCGAGAACGCGGTGAAGTTCGACCAGGGCGGCTCGGCCCCCATCGAGATCGTCGTCGCCGGACCCGCCCGGCCGGGCACGATCCGCGTCGAGGTCCTCGACCGCGGTCCCGGCATATCCGACAAGGACCTCGACCGCGTCTTCGACCGCTTCTACCGCGCCGCCGACGCCCGCTCCCTGCCGGGTTCCGGTCTGGGCCTGTCCATCGTCCGCGAGGTGGCACTCGCGCACGGGGGAGCGCCGTTCGCGTTCCGGCGGGAGGGGGGCGGGACGGTGATCGGGTTCACGGTGGGTGGGGGGCTCGACTGACATCACCTGCCTTCGCGTGAGGCTCCCCTCGCCGGATCCCGCCGCAGGGTGCGATACAGGTGAAACCGCCCGCCGTGCGTGAGCCGCACCCCGGGCGTCCCCGAGAACAGCTCGTGCCCCTTGTCGTGATCCCCGGCCTCGGCGGCCTCCCGGTGGGCCTCCACGCTGGTCCACTCGGTGCAGAGCAACACCCGGCTGCCGTCGACGCTGTGCAGGAAGTGGGCGGAGATCGCCCCGGGGTGGCCGCCTTCGCGCGGCTGTGCCTCGATCACCGCGTCGGTGAAGGCGCGCTGCCGCTCGGGCCCGTCGACGTCGAAGGCGGCGGTGATGAGACACCCCGGGACGCGCGTCTCCTGCTCCTCGACGAGGCTGCGGTACAGCCGGTAGCGGGGCGGGCCGGCCGGCGGAGCCGCGGTGTCGTCGGTCCACTGGGCGAGCGTCAGCACCGTCTCCGCGTCGGTACTGAGGAACCAGCTGACGGCGGCGAGCCCGGCGGGCATGGTCGCCAGCGCGTCGAACTCGGCTTCCACGGCAGACTGTTGCTGATCCAGGCCGTCGGCGTACCGCGTGCCGATCACCAACGTGCCGGGCACGGTCAGGTCCGGGAAGGGGGCTGAGGGCACGGACGGAACTCCTTCGTGAAGGGAGCGGAACCGTGATCGTGCCCGAGGGCGGCAGGGAGCCGTCAACTGCTTTACCCCGCCGGCCACACCGCCTGGTCGGACCCAGCAGGCCGTCCTGGAGTGGGTCGCCCGTCCGGGGCTCGGCGCTCGGTCCGGCCCGGTCCGACGGCTGCTACCGTCCGCTCATGCCTCCAGCTCAACGGCACCCCACGATGGCCGACGTCGCCGAACGGGCCGGGGTCTCCACATCCACCGTCTCGCGCACGCTGCGCGGCCTGTCCACGGTCTCGGCGGAGGTGCGGGCGCGGGTCGAGAAGGCCGCGCGCGAGCTGAACTTCGCCGTGTCCCGGCAGGCCGCGAGCCTGGTCACGGGCAGGACCGGGACGGTGGCGGTGCTGGTCCCGACGCTCGACTCCTGGTTCATGGGATCCGCCCTGTCCAGCCTGGCCCCGCTGCTGCGGGCGGCGGGCATGCAGCTGAACGTCTACGAGATCCCGGACCTGGCCGAGCGCACGGCGTTCTTCGAGCACCTCCCGGCACGCCGCAACGCCGACGCGCTCCTGGTGTTCTCCTTCGACCTGACCGTCGAGGAGACCGCACGGCTGGACGACCTCGGCATGCCGGTGATCTACGTCAGCCAACATGTCGCCGGACGGCCCAGCGTCTACGTCGACGACGTGGCCGGCGCCCTGCACGGCACCCGGCACCTGCTCAACCTCGGCCACCGCCGGATCGCCTTCGTCCAGACGGCGGGCACGAGCGGCTTCTCCTTCAGTTCCAACGAACGGCTGCTGGGCTACCAGCAGGCGCTCAACGAGGCGGCGGTCCCGCTCGACGACGAGCTGGTGGTGTCCACGCGGGTCGGCGACAAGCGCGCCGCCGCCGAGGTGCTCGGCATGCTGCTGAGCCTGCGCGAGCCGCCCACCGCCGTCTTCGCCGAGCAGGACGAGGTCGCCGTCGCCCTCATCTGGAACCTGCGCAAGACGCAGATCGCCGTACCCGAACGCATCTCCGTCCTCGGTTTCGACGACCAGCCGCTGGCCGACTGGTTCGACCTGTCCACGGTCGCCCAGTCACCCTCGGACATGGGCCGGGAGGCCGGCGAGCTGGCGCTGAAGCTCATCGACGACTCCGGGGCTGACCACCAGCGGCATGTCGTGCTGCCGACGTATGTGCTCCCGCGTGCCACGACCGCGCCGGTGGCCCGTGCCGGGGGCGAGGTGGAGCGGGGCGGCGAGCCGGCGGGCGGGTGCCGTGACGCGGTGTAGGGGCGCTGGAGACACGGGCCGGCGTCAGCCCTCCGCGAGGGCGAAGAACCGCATCGGGGAGTTCGCCCTGAACCCGATGCGCGGATACACGGGCGCTCCGGCGGCGGTGGCGTGCAGGGTCGCCCGGGTCAGCCCGGTGGCCCGGCCGCCCTCGTGCAGGGCCTTCCGCGTCACCGCTTCCCCGTATCCCCGCCGCTCCCACGCCGGATCGGTGGCGACGAGCAGCACGAAGAGGCGGCCGTCGGCCTCGACGGTGGCGGCGCAGGTCACGGGAGTGCCGTCGTCGCGCACGCCCAGGCAGGCGTACACCTGGCTCTTCCACAGCGAGGAGCGTCCTAGCCCGTCACGGCCGTCCTCCAACGGGAACCCGTAGGCACGCGAGTTGATGTCGGCGAAGGCGCGCAGTTGCTCATCGGTGGTCACGCGTACGAACGTGAGGTCGGGGTGGGCGGGCTCGGGAACGGGCAGTAAGTCCCCCGCCATCCCCGTACCGGGAAAGGCGTGGACGAGCCCGGCTCGCTCGGCGGCTTCCCCGAGCCCCGCGCGCGCGTCGTCGTCGAGCAGATCCTCGAAGACCCACAGAAAACCGGGGCACTTCTTCGACCGCATGATCTCCGCGACCTCGTTCAGCCGCTGCTTCAGCAGCCCGGCGGTGGTGCCGTGCTCGGTCAGCGTGACGCAGTTCCAGAAGGCGAACCGGCAGTCGGCCCAGCGGACGGCGATCCCCGGCAGATCGCGGACGTCCGCCCGCGGATCCCGGTCGAGCACCATGACCCGCCACACCGCGGCGAGCTGCTCCATCGATTCGATCGAGTCCGCGAGATCGTGCATGACATCTCCCCAGATCGGCGACGGCGCACGGGCGTTGGCCGTGCCCCGTACACGTACTGCCCTTCGCGGGGCTGCCTCATCCCGACCGTACGGCGATCCCCGCCCACGGCCCTCGACACGGCGCCCGCCTTGCAGCCCGCTCCGGCCCTCGCGTCTCCTGCTCGCCCTGTCACCGTCCGGCAGAGCTGTCCTGTTGGGCCCGTCGGCGTGTGGCGGCGACATCGCGCATGGCCAGCAGAAAACGCCGCACCGTGGCCAGCTCCTTCTCCTCGAAGGACCGCATCTCGGCGACCATCTCGTGGATCAGCGGCCCGAAGAACGACCAGCCCAGGGTGACGGCCTCGTCCTGGACGACCAGGAGCACCCGCCGGCGGTCGCGCGTGTCCCGTTCCCGGCGCACGAGCCCCAGCCGCTCCAGCCGGTCGACCAGGGCAGTGGTCGATGCCGAGTTCACACCCAACTGCGCTCCGAGCCATCCGGGCGTGGCTCTCACGCCCTCCCGGCCGGCGTCCAGCAGGTGGATCAGTGCGCGCACATCCGTGGGATGAAGCCCTTCACCGCGGAGCGCGTGCGGGCCTTCCACCGGTGGGAGACCGGCCGCACCCCTGAGAATCCGGTGTGGCGGGCGTTCCTGGACAGTACCGCCACCGCCCGGCGGTCGAAGGTCGTCGCCATGCGACGCCCCAGGGCACAGCACTTGAGGGCCTGTACTGTCCCGGCCCTGGTGCTCCTGGCCGAACACAGCCGGGTTCACGACGTGCCACGCACAGCGGCCGCCGCACGTCGGCTCCTGCCCGAAGCAAGCGTCGTCACCCTGCCTGACGCCTCCCACCACTCCATCCCCACCGAGCGACCTGCCGAACTCGACCGCCTGCTGGCAGAGTTCCTTGCCTGAGCGCCGCAGCCGCCTTGGCGACGGGTCCGACACGCGCGGTTGCTCGCGCCCGGTCAGTGGCCGCCGGCGAGTTCGCCGCTGAGCGTCTCGTGGATCCGGGCGCTGGGCTCGTTCAGGCCGATGATCTCGACGGTCTTGCCACGCTGGGCGTACTTGGTCTCGATGGCGTCCAGGGCGGCGACGGACGAGGCGTCCCAGATGTGCGCGGCGGACAGGTCGATGACGACCTTGTCGGGGTCGGTGGCGTAGTCGAACCGGCCGACGAGGTCGCCTACGGAGGCGAAGAACAGCTCGCCCGTCACCCGGTAGACGACCGTCGTGCCGTCGGGGCCGGTGACGGCGGTGACCTCGGCGAGGTGGGCGACGCGCTTGGCGAAGACGACCATCGCGGTGATCGAGCCGACGACCACACCGACGGCGAGGTTGTGGGTGGCGACCACGCACGCGACGGTGACCACCATGACCGTGATCTCCCCGGCCGGCATCCGCAGAAGCGTCTTCGGCGCGATGGAGTGCCAGTCGAAGGTGGCGACCGACACCATGACCATCACCGCGACCAGCGCCGCCATGGGAATGTCGGAGACGACCGGCCCGAAGACGACGCACAGCACCATCAGGAACGCGCCGGCGAGGAACGTCGACAGGCGCGTGCGGGCGCCGGACACCCGTACGTTGATCATCGTCTGGCCGATCATGGCGCAGCCGCCCATGCCGCCGAAGAAGCCGGTGACGATGTTGGCGACGCCCTGTCCGACGGACTCGCGGGTCTTGGAGGAGTGGGTGTCGGTGATGTCGTCGACCAGCTTGGCCGTCATCAGGGACTCCATGAGCCCGACCAGCGCCATGGCGAGCGCGTACGGGGCCACGGTCGTCAGCGTGTCGAGGGTGAACGGCACGTCCGGCAGCCCCGGCACGGGCAGGGAGGACGGCAACTCGCCCTTGTCGCCCACGGTCGGCACGGCGATCCCGGCCGCCAGGGTGATCACGGTCAGGATGACGATGGACACCAGCGGCGCCGGGACCACGGTGGTGACCTTCGGGAAGAACACCATCAGCGCCAGCCCGGCGGCGATCAGCGGATAGACCGGCCACGGCACGCCGGTCATCTCCGGCACCTGCGCCATGAAGATGAGGATGGCGAGGGAGTTCACGAAGCCGACCATCACCGAGCGCGGCACGAACCGCATCAGCTTCGCGACGCCGAGCGCGCCGAGGACGATCTGGAACACACCGGCCAGGATCACGGCGGCGACGAGGTAGCCGAAGCCGTGCTCACGGTTCAGGGGCGCGATCACGAGGGCGACGGCGCCGGTGGCGGCGGAGATCATCGCCCGGCGGCCGCCGACGACCGCGATGGTGACGGCCATGGTGAAGGAGGCGAACAGGCCGATCGCCGGGTCGACCCCGGCGATGATGGAGAAGGAGATCGCCTCCGGGATCAGCGCGAGCGCGACCACCAGGCCGGCCAGTACCTCGGTGCGCCAGACCTTCGGGTCACGCAGCCAGTCGGGCTTGAGACCGCGCAGTCGGGCGGCGGGAGACAGTACGGAGGAAGACAAGGAAACAGCTACCTGTCGTGCTCGGGCACACCCCCGGGCAGGACGAGGCGTGCGTAGTACGGCGCGGAAGGCCGGTCCGGCTTCCCGCGATCGGCCCGCTCACGGGCCGGAAGATTCAGGACGGAGCCGAGAGACGCGATCGGACGCGCGTCTGAACTCGGGTCAGCGGCGCAGGATCACGGCGGACAGGCGGCGCCGGGCACCACGGACTCACGCACGCTTCTCTCCTGCAAGCTCGAAATTCACGAGCAACTCTACCCTGACGTTAGGGTAGAGATCGGCGGGGATGCTTCGGAAGAGGTCAGGGCAGGGACGTGGACGGCAAGCACATGCAGATCGGCGAGGTCGCCGCGCGGACCGAGCTGTCCCTGCGTACCATCCGGCACTACGAGGAGGCCGGACTCGTCGTCCCCTCGGCCCGCTCGCAGGGCGGCTTCCGTCTCTACACGGAGGCCGACGTCGCCCGGCTGATGGTCATCCGCCGTATGAAGCCGCTCGGTTTCACGCTGGACGAGATGCGCGACCTGCTCGCGGCAACCGACCGCCTCGACTCCGGTGACGACCTGCCCGCCTCCGAACGGGAGGAACTCCTGGAACGCCTACGCGGTTTCGAACAGGCCGCGCAGCGTCGGGTGGAGGACCTGCGCACCCAACTGAGCCGGGCCGAGGATCTCGCGGCCACACTGGCAGACCGCCTCGCCCGAACACCCACGGCCTGAGCTCACCCTCACGTCTCCCCCCACGGGAGACTCAACTCCGCTCCCGCGCCCCGTAGATCGCGTGCTCCGCGCCGGTGGCAAGGGCCCAGTACCGGTCGCCGTACGACCAGTGCCACCACTCGGTCGGGTAGTTGACCAGGCCCGCCGCCGTCAGCGCGTCGCCGAGCAGCCGCCGGTTGTCGCGTGCCCGGGGCGGGATGCCGGGAGCGTTCGTGTAGCAGGCGCCGTCGCTCTCCTCCGGACTGGCGTTCACCCGCGTCCCCATGTCGAGTTCCTGCCCGTCGGCGGACATGAGGGTCAGATCGACTGCCGCACCGGCACTGTGGGGAGCTATCTCGGGCGGTGACACATAGCGGCTCGCGGCCTCGCGCACCTGTTCCGCCGGCCAGCCCGGATGCTCCGCCCGCAGGGCGTCGGAGTACTGCTCGAAATAGGAACGCTGGAGGGCGGGCGGCCGGTACCCCTCGACGAACAGCAGACGAACGCCGTCCGGCAGCAGCTCCTGAGCCTTCAGAAGGCGGGCCAGGACGCCCTTGCGCAGGTGCGCGAAAGCGCCCGACCCGTCTTCCTTGCGCGGGTCGACGGCGATGGACCCCCGCGCCCTGACGTCGAGCAGCTCTTCACCGCAGTCGACCACGGGGATCGCCGCGACCCTGGAATCCGACATCAGCACGATCTTGGTCATGCGCTCATCATGACGCAGGTCCCGAGTGGCAGAACAAGGGCCCGAGCACGCCGAGGTTGCTGCCCTGGTGGCCTCAGAAGGGCAGGGGCAGGGCGAGCGGCATCGGCGGTCGTGACATCAGTCAGCCGGGGTGTCCCTCGGCTGGTGTCGCCGACGTGCTGCGGATGGCGGGCGTCGAAGGGGCCGCGGTAGGTCCAGGTCTTCAGGTCGGGTGACTCGTAGAGCAGGGTTCCCCTCGGCACGGACCTCGCGGCCGGTACGCTGCGCACCCTCGCCCGCCGGCAGGGTGCCGTCACCGATCCGTCCACGGAGGAGCACCCATGGCGGCCGTCACTGACGGTGTTGCTCCGAGGCCAAGGCGTTCACGAGCAGAATGTGGAGAAATCGGCTGTGACTGCCGATGCAGGATCCGAGGAAGGCGGGTCACTCGAAGTGCCCGAGTCCATGCGCCGGTTCGGCCTGGCAGCAGCACGGCGAGCAGGGCCGACAGTGGCTCCACTCTCTGCCACGCGTCATCTCTTCTGTCCATAGCCGAGTTGGAGCACCAGATGGAGTCACTGGCACCGGTCCTCATCCACGGTGACTGCGCCGGCCTACCGCCGATCTCGCCTTCCTCAGCGTCCGTGCGGCATCCGCGGGCCTCTATCGGAGCGGTAGAAGCTCTCAAGGACGCACGCGGTCACCCCTGTTGCCGCCGAGCCGTCCTCCGGTGCTCGCCATGATGCGTTCCAAGGAGCGTCGGCCCATCCGACTCATGGGTGGGTTGCTTTCGACGTAGTACCAGACCAACCCCATGGCTTGAACGAAGGCCCACGCCTTGCCCCGCTCCCATTCGAGGTCGTCGCACCCCAGGTGATCGCGGAGAACCCGGCGCGGCCGGGCATCGAGCAAATGCCACGCGCTCACGAGATCCAGAGAAGGGTCGGCCGGCCCGAAGCCGCCGACGTCAAGAATCCCCGCCAGCCGGCCGGCGGACACGAGCACGTTGCCGGGAATCAGGTCACCGTGGGTCATCATGTCCTCCGCCGTACCGCGCGGCAGCTCGCGCAGTGTTGCCCAGAGGTGGCGAAGCCGGGGAACATCCAGGAGTTGCTCGCTGTGTTCGAAGCAGGTCTCCATCCACGCGTCGTGGGATCGCAGGTCGCCTCCCCGGCCTGTGCCGGCAAAGGCGCGACCACGTGTGTCGATCGCGCGTAGGTCGCCGATGAGGTCGGCCAAGTCGCGGGCGAACGCAACCGATTCACCCGGGTCCTCGTCGGTGGCCACGATGCCGGGCAGCCACGTCTGCACCGACCACGGAAGGGGGTAGCCCGCCCCCGGTTCGCCCAGCGCGACCGGCTCGGGCGTGGGGAAACGCGTGCGCCCCGCCAACTCGCGAGCCGCTTCGCCTTCGGATTCCAGTTGGCGCCGCGTCGACTCGACGTCCGCGGACTCAAGAGGGAATCGAGCTGTGAACCGATCGCCGATGCGGAAGATGGCGTTGACCGTGCCGTGGCCGGCAATGCTCCTGACCGGCAGGCTCCGCCACTCGGGAAACTGCTGATCTACCAACGTGCGCACCGTCTCAGGTGACACGGTGAGCTGGTTGGCGTGCATCTTCATGGTGGCAGCATCCGCGTCACGATCTTCTACTGCAATCCGTTTTTTCGTCGCGCGACCTCTCCTGCCGGCCGTCCGGGACACGAACACAGAATTGCTGTCATCCGTTGAAGACGGGGGAAGACCACCACGATGACCCGACCCCGACGCGAGTCTCAGGGGGGCGGGCATGGGCTGTCTGACCGCACCTCGCGTCTTCGTGTCGACTGGCCGCACGCCCGGGTCGGCCCGCGTCACGGTGATGCGGTCGCGCTCCTTGCCACTGTGATGCGGTCACGCTCCTTTCGAGCGCGTCCCTCAGCGGCGTGCGGCCCCGCCCGCCGCCCAGGGCGCGTCCGTGCCCCCATCGAATCCAATGTGTCCCGGCCGCCTGACGGCCCCTCTCCGACACCAAAAAAGGGCGAGGCCCGAAGACCCCGCCCACGACCAACGAAACCCCAGCTCAGGGCCAAACCAAGCAATAAGGCTGATGCCCCGCCTCATGCAACCGATGCGAGAAGTCCTGCCACTCGTGCAGCAGTTGGTACACGTTGAACGCGTCCCGAGGCCCGCCCCGGTCCGGGACCGTCGACCAGATGAAGGCCGCCGCGCCCACCGTCTCCTCGCCGATGCCGCGCAGGGGGTCGACGACGGTCATCGGGAGTTTCACGACCGCGTAGTCGGGGTGCAGGACGACCAGTTCCAGGGGCGGCACCTTGTGCAGGGGAATGCCCTCGATGCCCGTCAGGACCATCGCCGCCATGGTCTCCGGCTTGATCTTGGTGAACATGCCGTTCATGCCGAGCTCGTCGCCGCCGAGTTCCTCGGGACGCATCGAGATCGGGACGCGGGCCGCGGTCGCGCCGTCCGGCGCGCCGAAGTACTTGTACGTCACCCCCACCCGACCACCATTCCTGCTCCCGGCCCGAAGATCGTCCAGCCGACGTTCTGTACGTCCGTCGAGCCGCTCCGGTTCACTCGGAAAACTCTGAGCCCGACGTGCTTCCTGCGTGTCCTCCGCTTCGCGCCGGTGCCTTCCCCGCCGGGCACGTCGAGGACCCAGGTCATCAGTCCCCTCGCCCAGTCCGCCACCGCGATGCATATCTCCACCCGACTGCTTTTCTAGGACGCGTCGCCCCCGCCGCGCAACCCGATCATCGTGTCAGTGACCTCCCCCGCGGCCGCTCGCCGAAACGTGCGCTGAAACATCTGCCCGCGGGATCTTCGCAGCCTCCGACCACCCTCGGCCGTTTGAGCTGTGTGTATCACGTCCCAGTCTCTCAGACGACGGAGGTTCGGGGACCGGTTGCCGGGCACTGTCCTACCCTGAACAGGTCACTCACACCCGGAGTCCGACGTCGTCGGAGAAGGTCGGAGAAGTCGCAGGTCATGAGCGAACTGGCATATCCGTATGAAGCACCGGCCTCGCAGGCTCTGTTCGACCGTGCGGCGGCTGTCACACCCGGTGGCGTGAACTCGCCGGTGCGGGCCTTCCGCGCGGTCGGCGGCACACCGCGGTTCATGGTGTCCGGCAACGGGCCGTATCTGACCGATGCCGACGGGCGGGAGTACGTCGACCTCGTGTGCTCATGGGGGCCCATGATCCTGGGGCACTCGCACCCCGAGGTCATCGCCGCCGTGCAGGAGGCCGTCGCCCGCGGTACGTCCTTCGGTACGCCCGGTGAGGGCGAGGTCGCGCTCGCCGAGGAGATCGTCGCCCGGGTGGAGCCGGTCGAGCAGGTGCGGCTCGTGTCCAGTGGGACCGAGGCGACCATGTCCGCGATCCGGCTCGCGCGCGGGTTCACCCAGCGCAGCAAGGTGATCAAGTTCGCCGGGTGCTACCACGGGCACGTCGACTCGCTGCTCGCCGCCGCCGGCAGCGGCGTCGCGACCTTCGCGCTGCCCGACACCCCGGGTGTCACCGGTGCCCAGGCCGGCGACACGATCGTCCTGCCCTACAACGACCTCGACGCCGTACGCGCCGCCTTCGCCGCCCACCCCGGCGAGATCGCCTGCGTGATCACCGAGGCCTCCCCGGGCAACATGGGCGTCGTACCGCCCGCGGACGGCTTCAACCAGGGCCTCAAGGACCTCTGCGCCGAGAACGGCGCCCTCTACATCTCCGACGAGGTCATGACCGGGTTCCGGACCAGCCGGGCCGGTTGGTACGGGATCGACGGGGTCCGGCCCGACCTCATGACCTTCGGCAAGGTCATGGGCGGCGGCTTCCCCGCGGCGGCCTTCGGCGGGCGCGCGGACGTCATGGCGCACCTCGCCCCGGCCGGGCCCGTCTACCAGGCCGGCACCCTCTCCGGGAACCCCGTCGCCACCGCGGCCGGGCTCGCCCAGCTGCGCCTCCTCGACGACGCCGCCTACGACAAGGTCGACGCCGTGTCGAAGCAGATCCAGGGGCTCGTCAGCGAGGCGCTGACCAAGGAGGGCGTCGCGCACACGCTGCAGAACGCCTCCAACATGTTCTCCGTGTTCTTCACCGACCGGCCCGTGCGGAACTACGAGGACGCCAAGGCGCAGGAGTCCTTCCGCTTCACCGCGTTCTTCCACTCGCTGCTCGCGAGCGGCGTCTACCTGCCGCCGTCGTCCTTCGAGTCCTGGTTCGTCTCCACCGCGCACGACGAGCGGGCCGTGCAGCGGATCGCCGACGCCCTCCCGGCGGCGGCCCGAGCCGCCGCGGAGGCCAGGGCATGAGCCCCCAGAACGGCAGCCCCCGGAACAACGGCGTCGACGACGACATCACCGTCGTCCACGTCATGCGGCACGGCGAGGTGGCCAACCCGGACGGCATCCTCTACGGGCGGCTTCCCGGTTACCACCTGTCCGAGCTGGGCCGGCGCATGGCCGACCGGGTCGCCGAGCACCTCGCGTCCCGCGATGTGACGTACGTCGTCGCCTCCCCGCTGGAGCGGGCGCAGGAGACGGCGGAGCCGATCGCCAAGGCGCACGGGCTGGACCTCGCCACCGACGAGCGGCTGATCGAGGCCGGCAACATCTTCCAGGGCAAGACGTTCGGTGTCGGGGACGGGGCGCTGCGCAGACCCGGCAACTGGAAGCACCTGATCAACCCGTTCCGGCCGTCCTGGGGCGAGCCGTACGTCGACCAGGTCGTGCGGATGATGAACGCGCTGAGCGCCGCGAAGGACCGGGCCCGGGGGCACGAGGCCGTCGTGGTCAGCCATCAGCTGCCGATCTGGATCGTGCGGTCGTACGTCGAGCGACGGCGGCTCTGGCACGACCCGCGCAAGAGGCAGTGCACGCTCGCCTCGCTGACGAGCTTCACGTACCGGGGCGACCGGATCGTTTCTGTCGGCTACAGCGAGCCGGCCCGCGATCTCGTCCCGGCCCATCTCCTCGCCGGTGCCAAGCCGGTGAAGGGGAAGGACAAGGCGTTCGGCGCGTGAGCCGGCGCGCAGGGCGCCCTGCGCGCGCGTAGGCCTTTTCCGTTCGACCCCTTCTGTTCGCTTACGACTCCTCCGTTACGGAATCTGCAAATATCAGCGGAACCTCCCCGTTCATCACGTCCTCTGACTGGGTGACCACCAGAGAACGTGACGAACGGGGATGCAATGCGCCCTTACTCCCGCAGGGGAATGCTCGGAATCGGCGCGGGTGCCGCGGCCGCCGTCTCGCTCGCCGGGTGCGGCGGACTCACCGGGTCAGATGGGTCCAGCCATGCCGACGGTTCCGGAGACTCCGCGGAAGGCGGGTCGAAGCCGAAGCCGACCGCCCGGCCCATCGGTGACGGCTCCACCGCCTACACCGGCAAGCAGCCCCACCAGCCCGCGAAGCCCGAGCCGCTGGAGCCGGGGCAGACCCCGCCGCAGTTCGTCGTGTTCTCCTGGGACGGCGCCGGCGAGGTCGGCAACGGGCTCTTCCCGCGCTTCCTGGACCTGGCCAAGGAGCACGGCGCGAGCATGACCTTCTTCCTGTCCGGGCTGTATCTGCTGCCCGAGTCGAAGAAGCGCCTCTACGACCCGCCGAACAACCCGCGCGGCGCCTCCGACATCGGCTACCTCACCGACGCGCACGTCAAGGAGACGCTGGAGAACGTCCGCCGGGCGTGGCTGGAAGGCCACGAGATCGGCACCCACTTCAACGGGCACTTCTGCGGTGAGGCCCACGGCTCGGTCAAGAACTGGACGCCCCGGCAGTGGCGCAGTGAGATCGACCAGGCGAAGTCCTTCGTGAAGGAATGGCGCACCAACACCGGCTGGAGGGACCTGCCGTCGCTGCCGTTCGACTACGACAAGGAACTCGTCGGCGGCCGTACGCCCTGTCTGCTCGGCCAGGACAACCTGCTGCCCACCGCCCGTGAGCTGGGCTGGCGCTACGACGCCTCCTCGCCCGGCGGCCGTCAGGTGTGGCCGGTGAAGCGGCAGGGGCTCTGGGACCTGCCGTTGCAGCAGATACCTTTCCCCGGCCGTGGCTTCGAGGTCCTCTCCATGGACTACAACATGCTGGCGAACCAGTCCATCAGCACCACGAAGGCCCCGGCGCACAACTACCCGGGCTGGCGGGAGCAGTCGGCTCAGGCGTACATACAGGGATTCAAGCGGGCATACGAGACTAATCGGGCACCTCTCTTCATCGGCAACCACTTCGAGCAGTGGAACGGCGGCATCTACATGGACGCCGTGGAGGAGGCCTTCAAGCACATCGCGCGGGAGAAGGAGAAGGGCGCGGATGTGCGCCTCGTCTCCTTCCGGCAGTTCGTCGACTGGCTGGACGTACAGAAGCCCGAGGTGCTCGAAAAGCTCCGCACGCTCGACGTCGGCCAGCAACCGGCCGGTGGCTGGAAGGGGTTTGTCGAGAAGACCCCGACAGGTGCCGGTACACCCTCCCGGAGCGCCGCCTGAAATGCGGTTTTCCACCCGCAAGGGGGGTGGGCGAGAGCCTCGGAACGGACATGCGAAACTTTTCACATGAGTGCCGCCAGCCGCGCCCCCCTGCGCTCGAACCGCTCGTCCCGCACGACCCACTCGACCCGGGTCCGTCGCCGCGCCGCCCTGACCGCCGGTGCCGCCGTGGCCGCGCTGCTCGTCACCGCGTGCGGCTCCGGCGGCACCTCCGGCGGGGGCGGCAACACCAACTTCGTCACCGGCACCGACGGCATCGCCACGGTCGCCGAGGGCAAGCGCACCCCGGCGCCCGACCTGTCCGGCAAGACCATCGACGGCAAGACCCTCGACGTCGCCGACTACAAGGGCAAGGTCGTCGTCCTCAACGTGTGGGGATCCTGGTGCAACCCCTGCCGCGCCGAGGCCAAGTACTTCGCGAAGGTCTCCAAGGAGTACGCCGGCAAGGGCGTGCAGTTCGTCGGCATCAACACCCGGGACACCAACCTGAAGTCCGCCACCGCCTTCGAGAAGGACTTCGGGATCTCCTACCCGAGCCTGTACGACCCGACCGGCAAGCTGATGCTCCGCTTCGAGAAGGGCACGCTCAACCCGCAGACGGTCCCCTCCACGCTCGTCCTCGACCGGGACGGGAAGATCGCGGCCCGCTCGCTGTCCGCGCTCAGCGAGGAACGGCTGCTGAAGATGCTCAAGCCGGTCGTCGCGGAGAAGTGACGTGAGCGCAGTCACCACGCTCGCCGCGGTCGCGGACCCCAACGGCACGGTGCTCAACGGCGCCCTGCTGGTGGCCCTGCCCATCGCACTGCTCGGGGGACTCGTCTCCTTCTTCTCGCCCTGCGTGCTGCCGCTCGTGCCCGGCTATCTGTCCTACGTCACCGGGGTCGCCGGCACCGACCTCGCCGAGGCGCGGCGCGGCCGGATGGTCGCGGGCGCCTCCCTGTTCGTGCTCGGCTTCACCGCCGTGTTCGTCTCCTCCGGGGCGCTGTTCGGTTACTTCGGCAACACGCTCCAGGAGCACAAGGACGTCCTGTCCCAGGTGCTCGGCGTGCTCATGATCCTCATGGGCGTCTTCTTCATGGGCCTGATGCCCTGGTTCACCCAGCGCGAGTTCCGGTTCCACCGGAAGCCGGTGGCCGGGCTGCTCGGTGCGCCCCTGCTCGGAGCGCTGTTCGGGATCGGCTGGACGCCCTGCATCGGCCCCACCCTCGCCTCCGTGCTGGCCCTCTCCTCAGACCAGGGGAGCGCCGGACGCGGTGCCGCCCTCACCGTCGCGTACTGTCTGGGCCTGGGCGTGCCGTTCGTGCTCGCCGCGGTCGCCTTCCGCAAGGCCCTCGGCGCCTTCGGGTGGATCAAGCGCCACTACGTCTGGGTGATGCGGATCGGCGGCACCATGATGATCGTGACCGGTCTGCTGCTGCTGACCGGCGCGTGGGACCGCATCGTGCAGGAGATGCAGGTCTGGTCCGACGGCTTCACTGTGGGGATCTGATCGATGAGCAAGACCACCGCCTCCGACCCGGCCCCGACCGCCGCCGAGAACCAGGAGCTGGGCGACGCCGGCTCCCAGCTGTCCACCGCCCCCACGGAGGATGCGCCCAACCTGCCCTCCCTGGGCGTCATCGGCTGGGCCCGCTGGTTCTGGCGTCAGCTGACCTCCATGCGGGTCGCGCTGCTGCTGCTCCTGCTGCTCTCCCTCGGCGCGATCCCCGGCTCGCTCATCCCGCAGACCGGCAGCGACGAGACGAAGGTCGCCGACTTCCGCAAGGCGCACCCCACCCTCGGGGACGTCTACGACAAGCTCGGCCTGTTCCACGTCTACAGCTCGGTGTGGTTCTCCGCGATCTACATCCTGCTGTTCATCTCCCTCATCGGCTGCATCATCCCCCGCACCTGGCAGTTCGTGGGCCAGCTGCGCGGCCGCCCGCCGCGCGCGCCCAGCCGGCTGAACCGGCTGCCCGCCCACACCACCTGGCGCACCACGGCCGAACCCGAGCAGATCCACAGCGCCGCCCTGGCCCTGCTGAAGAAGCGCCGCTTCCGCGCCCACCTCGCCGGTGACGCCGTCGCCGCCGAGAAGGGCTACCTGCGCGAAGTGGGCAACCTGGCCTTCCACATCGCCCTCATCGTGCTGCTGATCGCCTTCGCCTGGGGCCAGCTGTACAAGTCCGAGGGCAACAAGCTGGTCGTCGAGGGCGACGGCTTCTCCAACACCCTCACCCAGTACGACGACTTCAAGTCCGGCAGCCTCTTCACCTCCGACGACCTGGTGCCGTTCAGCTTCAACCTGAAGAAGTTCACCGGCGCCTACGAGCGCACCGGCCCCAACAAGGGCACCCCGCGCGTCTACAAGGCCGACCTGACCTACAGTGCGGGCCCCTACGGCAAGGACGAGAAGACCACCGTCAGGGTCAACCACCCGCTGGAGATCGGCGACGCCAAGGTCTACCTGGTCAGCCACGGCTACGCCCCGGTCATCACCGTCCGCGACGGCAAGGGCAACATCGTCTACGACGACGCCGTACCGCTGCTGCCGCTCGACGCCAACGTCACCTCCTCCGGCGTCGTCAAGGTCCTCGACGGCTACCGCAACCCCGAGGGCAAGAAGGAACAGCTCGGCTTCAACGCGTTCTTCGTGCCGAGCTTCGGCGGCGCCGCCAGCGGCACGATGCTGTCGCAGTTCCCCGCGCTGGACTCCCCGGTGCTCGCGCTGTCCGCCTACCACGGCGACCTGGGGGCCGACTCCGGCATCCCGCAGAGCGTGTACCAGATGGACAAGACCAACATGAAGGAGTTCAAGGACTCCAAGGGCAAGCTGTTCAAGAAGCTGCTGCGGCCCGGCGAGACCATGAAGCTCCCGAACGGCGCCGGTTCGGTCACCTTCGGCAAGGACGTCAAGGAGTGGGCCGGCTTCCAGGTCGTCCAGGAGCCCGGCGGCGGCTGGGCCCTCGCCGGGGCCCTCGTGGCCATCGGCGGCCTCGCCGCCTCCCTGTTCATCCAGCGCCGCCGCGTCTGGGTGCGCGCGGTCAAGGGCGCCGACGGCGTCACCGTCGTGGAGATGGCCGGTCTCGGCCGCAGCGAGTCCGCCAAGGTCCCCGAGGAGCTCGGCGACCTCGCCGGGATCCTCTACGACCAGACACCGGCCGCGCCCGGCCCGGACGACCCCGCAGATTCCCCCGACACCGACCAGGAGCCGGGTACCGAAACCCCCGTACCTGCCGAAGGGGCTGAGAAGTGACTCTCGCCGCCGCCACCAACGAAAACCTCGCGAACATCAGCAATGTGCTGATCTACTCCGCGATGGCCGTCTACACCCTGGCGTTCTTCGCGTACATCGCCGAATGGCTCTTCGGCAGCCGCAGCAAGGTCGCCCGGACCGCCGCCGCGCTCACCAGGGAGCCGGAGGCGAAGAAGGCGCCCGCCGTCACCGTGAACACGGCGGGCGGCACCGCCGTCCTGGAGCGGCCGAAGGTCACCGTGCGGGCCGCGACCGGTCAGCGGGACGTGCCGGACGGGCCCGGGGCGCACGGCGGTGACGAACAGGGCGACCTGTACGGCCGCATCGCCATCTCCCTCACCGTGCTCGCCTTCCTGATCGAGCTGGGCGGCGTCGTCGCCCGCGCGGCCTCGGTGGAGCGGGCGCCGTGGGGCAACATGTACGAGTTCAACATCACGTTCTCCACGGTCGCCGTCGGCGTGTACCTCGGGCTGCTGGCGCTGAAGAAGAACGTGCGCTGGCTCGGCCTGTTCCTGATCACCTCGGTCCTGCTGGACCTGGGCCTCGCGGTCACGGTCCTCTACACCGCCAGCGACCAGCTGGTCCCGGCCCTGCACTCGTACTGGCTGTACATCCACGTCTCCACGGCGATCTTCTGCGGCGCGGTCTTCTACGTCGGCGCGGTCGGCACGATCCTGTACCTCTTCAAGGACTCCTACGAGAACAAGCTCGCGAGCGGCGGCACGCCCGGCACCTTCGCGACGTCCGTCCTGGAGCGGCTGCCCTCCTCCGCCTCCCTCGACAAGTTCTCCTACCGCGTCAACGCGGCCGTCTTCCCGCTGTGGACGTTCACGATCATCGCGGGCGCCATCTGGGCCGGTGACGCCTGGGGCCGCTACTGGGGCTGGGACCCGAAGGAGACCTGGTCCTTCATCACCTGGGTCGCCTACGCCTGCTACCTGCACGCCCGCGCCACCGCCGGCTGGAAGGGCCGCAAGGCCGCCTACCTGGCCCTGATCGCCTTCGGCTGCTGGCTGTTCAACTACTACGGCGTGAACATCTTCGTCTCCGGCAAGCACTCCTACGCGGGCGTGTAGGCCCCACCGGGGCACCTCACCGCCGGGGAAGCGGAGCGCGGTCCGCGACCGAGACGATGATGTCGCGCAGCCGGTCGGTGTACAGCCGCAGGTTCTTGTGTGCGACATCGGTGTCCGGGTAGCGGGCCGCGAACCACAGGCCCTCGTGGAGCCGGGTGACCCAGGCGCAGACCTGGTCACCGTACGACACCCTGATCAGGGCGTAGGCGTTGTGCTCGGTCCAGCTCGTGGACTCGGGGATGCCCCGGGCGTCGGCGAACGACACGATGGAGTACATGTCGGGGGACGTCGGCCGGAAGTCCGCGCCGAGCAGCCGCAGCACCCGGGCCAGCGGCATGCGGGCCAGCGGCCGGGTGGCGTGCAGCGCGGCGCGTACGGTCTTCAGCGCGGCGGGGAAATCGGGCGCCTGAGCGACGGGCACCTCGATCGGCGCGCCGCCGACGTACCAGCCCACCGAGTCCGAGAACGCGGACTTCGCCCGGGTGTGGAAGGGCACGACCGTCCGGTAGACGGGCTCACCGCCGATCTCGTGGACGATCAGGGCCGTGGCCGCCAGCAGCCCGACCAGGGAACCGCCGTAGGGGCGGCAGTACGCCTCGAACGCGGCGGCGGCGTCCGCGTTCACCAGCATCTCGCGCATGAGCTTCTGGGCCGGCAGCCCGCCCCCGGGATCCAGTCCGAGGTCGACGGGGAAGCTCGGCAGCTGCCCGTCGCAGCGGTGGATGAACTCCCGCCAGCGGGCGACGATCTCGTGGTCCGCGTCGATCCGGTCCGCGTCCGCCCGCTCGGCCTCGCAGAAGTCGACGTAGCTGCCGACCGGGGGCTGCTCTGGGAGGCGGCCGGTGACGTGACCGGCGTACAGCTCGTGGATCTCGGCCGGGATGCGGTAGAGGGAGAACGCGTCGACGTTGCTGTGGTCGAAGGCCATGTAGACGCTGGTGCTGTCGTCCCGGACGACCGCCGTGTAGATGAGGTTGGGCCAGCGCAGCGCGTCGGCCGTGGTGTCGAAGCGGTCCTGGAGGTGCCCGGCCAGGGCCGCCGCGTCGGTGAACTCACCGACATCCTCGCGGTGCAGGGACACCGCGTCGGCGTCGAGCGTGAACCGGCGGAGCTCGTCGGCCGAACCGCCCGAGCCGCCTGAACCGCCCTGGCCGCCCGTCCAGCGGAAGCCGCTGCGCAGTGTCTCGTGCCGCAGCGTCCAGCCGCGAAGCGCCTCGCCCAGCGCGTCGAGGTCGGCCCGGCCCGGGAGGTCGAAGGCCGCGCCGATCCAGGTCGGGACGAACAGCCCGTCCTCGCGCACGGACCGGGCCGTCCGCAGGTGCGCCTCCTGGATGTACGCCGGCGGCCTGGAGTCCTCCGGCAGGCCCTCCGCCGTCGCGACGGTCGCCGGACTGAGCGTCCATTCGACGAGTCGTCCAGGCCGGACCGCGCAGCGCTGGATGTCAGTAATTCGCACGGGCGTCTCCGTTCGCAGGGGGTAGAACGATCAAGACAATGCCGAGGCGGCTACCGACCACACGGGGTGTCGCCGGATTTCAACGGAACGGATGGCCTCTCGAACGGCGATACGCGGCCTGGACGGTGTGCTCAGTTGACGCCGGTCGCGGCGAGCCGGTCCAGGTAGGCGTGGAGGGCGCCCGCGCCCTCGACCATGACCCTCGTGCGAGCCGTCAGCGCCTCCCCGCGCGCGGCGATCGCCGCCCGCAGCGCGTCGCTGCTGCCCTCCCGGCGCAGCCCCTCCAGCACCGGACGGATCTGGTCGAAGAGGTAGTGACTGCGGCGCAGCGTGTGCACGAGCCGGGCGTCGCGCACATCGGCGGGTTCGTAGACCCGGTACCCCGTGCCGCGCTCGCGCCCCGGCGTGAGCAGCCCGGCCCCCTCCCACACCCGCAGCGCGGACGTCCGTACGCCCAGCAGCGCGGCCACCTCCCCGATGCGCAGCCCGCCGGACCGCGGGAGCGGGGCGGGCGGTTCCTCCGCCAGCACCTCCAGGGCCTCGCTCGCGGCCCGCAGGGAGACCCGCTCCTCGTGCAGGGCGGCGTGCGCGGCGTCGACCAGCGCGAGCGCGCCCGGGACGTCCCCGGCGTGCAGGGACCGCATGATCTCCGTCGCCTTCACCGGCCCGTACCCCCGCATCAGGGTCCGGTACGCCAGGAGCGCGCCGCGGTGCGCGTCCCCGAAGACGCGGTAACCGGACGCGGTCCGCGCGGCGGGCGGGAGCACACCGGCGTCCTCGTAGTTGCGGATCTGCTGCGTCGAGACACCGGCCAGCCGGGCGAGGTCGACGGGACGGAGACGGCGTTCGTTGCTCATCGATTTGAAGGTTACGGCAGGGAAACCAGCGCTGTTGGCGGAAAAGTCTCAAAACCGCACTTCAATGGAAGACTTGAAGGAATGGACAACAGCATCCGGGTCACCGGCGCCCGCCTCCACAACCTCAGGAACGTCTCCCTCTCCCTCCCGAAGAACAGGCTGGTCGTCCTGACCGGCCTGTCCGGCTCCGGCAAGTCCACGCTCGCCTTCGACACCCTCCACCGGGAGGGCCAGCGGCAGTACCTGGAGTCGCTGGGCATGGTCACCGGCTTCGTCAGCAAACCCGCCGTCGACTCGATCAGCGGCCTGTCCCCGTCCATCAGCGTGGACCAGCACCTCACCAACCGCAGCCCGCGTTCCACGGTCGGCACGGTCACCGAGGTGTTCACGTACCTGCGGCTGCTGTGGTCGCGGATCGGGACCCGCCCCTGCCCCGGCTGCGGCAAGAGCATCCCGCCGTCGTACGCCGACGAGGCGGAGGCCGGCACCACGGCCGACGAGGACGCCGAGGGCGAGCAGATCCCCTGCCCGCACTGCGGCACTCCCGTGCCCGAGCTGGTGATGGGCTCCTTCTCCTTCAACAAGCCCGCGGGCGCCTGCCCGTCCTGCACCGGCCTCGGTGAGGTGATCCGGCCCGACGTCCGGCGCCTGGTCGACGGCTCCCGCGCACTGGCCCAGGGCGCGGTACGGGGCTGGAACCCGAAGCTCACCGAGTGGAACCTCACCGTGCTGCGGGCCGCCGCCCGCCACTACGGCCTCACCTTCGACGCGGACCGCCCGGTCGACGAACTGGAGGAGCCGCAGAGGGACTTGCTTGTCCACGGCGTCGAAAGCCCCGAGTTCAGGCGGCACTTCCCGGCGGCCGACCCGCCGACGTCCGTGTCGTCCGGCCGTTTCGAAGGGGTCGCCACGGCCCTGCTGCGGCGCTACACCGAGCGCGCCGACGACCCCGAGTACCGCGAACGGGCCGAGAAACAGGGCCTGGTGAAGCAGCCCTGCGGCCAGTGCGAGGGCACCCGGCTGCGGCCGGAGAGCCGGGCGGTGACCGTGCACGGACTGACGATCGTCGAGGCGGCACGACTGCCTCTCATCGAGCTCGACGGCTGGCTGGCCGGCCTGAAGGAGCGGTCGGCCGGGGACGAGTGGCTGCTCGTGGAGCCGGTCGTCGCCGACCTGGAGGAGCGGGTACGGCGCCTGGTGGACGTCGGAGTCGGCTACCTCAGCCTGGAGCAGTCCACACCGAGCCTCTCCGCCGGGGAGACCCAGCGGCTGCGGCTGGCCGCCCTGCTCGGCTCCGGTCTGACCGGCGTGCTCTACGTCCTCGACGAGCCGACCATCGGCCTGCACCCCTCGGACACCGCCCGCCTGATCGGCGTCCTGCGCCGCCTGCGCGACCTGGGCAACACCGTGCTGGTCGTCGAGCACGACCTGGACGTGCTGCGGGCGGCGGACCACGTGGTGGACGTCGGCCCGGGGGCGGGCCGGGACGGCGGACGGATCGTGGCGGCCGGGACGCCTCAGGAGGTGGCCCGGGCCGAGACATCGGTGACCGGCGCGTATCTGTCGGGCCGGCTGCCCGCGCCCGAGTCGCGTGGACGCGGCGACAGCGGCAGGGCGGTCGTGATCCGCGGAGCCCGGGCCCACAACCTCAAGGACGTGACCGTACGGATCCCGCTGAACCGCCTGGTGACGGTCACGGGCCCGTCCGGCTCGGGCAAGTCGACGCTGCTGCTGGACATCCTGGGCCGGGCCGCCCGCCGGCACTTCCACGGGGCGGGGGAACTCCCGGCCGAACACGACGGCATCGACGGCTGGGAGCACCTGTCCAAGGCCGTCCTCATCGACCAACAGCCGATCAGCCGCGTCCCGCGCTCCAACGCGGCGACGTACTCGGACGTCTTCACGCCGATCCGGGAGGTCTTCGCCGCGAGCAGCGAAGGACGCCTGACAGCGGGCCGGTTCTCCTTCAACGTGCCGGGCGGACGCTGTGAGCGCTGCGAGGGCGCGGGCGTGCTCACGGTACGCATGCACTTCCTCCCGGCCGTGGAGGTGCGCTGCCCGGGATGCCGGGGCCGCCGCTTCCGGCCGGAGGTGCTGGCGGTGCGGTACCAGGGGTACGACATCGCGGAGGTGCTGGAGGCGACGGTCGACGAGGCGCTCGGGGTGTTCCGGGACGTGCCCGCCGTGGCCGGTCGGCTGCGGCGGATGGCGGACGTAGGCCTCGGCTACCTCCCGCTGGGGCAGTCCGCGCCGACCCTGTCCGGGGGTGAGGCACAGCGCCTGAAGCTGGCGAAGGAACTGGGCCGCCGCACGGCCGACCGCACGCTCTACGTCCTCGACGAGCCGACGACCGGCCTGCACGCGGCGGACTCCGCGCGGCTGCTGGACGTGCTCCAGCGGCTGGTGGACGCGGGGCACTCCGTCATCACCATCGAGCACAACGTCGACGTCATGCGGGCGTCGGACTGGCTGATCGACCTCGGGCCGGTCGGCGGGGCCGCCGGGGGCCGGGTGGTGGCCGAGGGGACCCCTGAGGAGGTGGCGGCCGTGCGGGCGTCTCGGACAGGTGGGTTTCTGGCTGGGTGACCTGCGCCGCGCTCTCGGGATCGCCCGTTTCCTCGGCGGCGTCGTGCCCCGTCAGCCCTGCCTCTCCAGCACCGCGTAGTCGGCGAAGCTGCGGCGGTAGCGCAGGTGCCGGGTCTCCTGCGTGTGCCTGCGCTGCCACTCCTCCACCTCGGCCGGGGACGGGCGCGGGCCGGAACTCGCCCCGCAGTCCTCGTCCTCTCCCGAGACGCAGTACGCCTGGTACTCCGGAAGGGCCGACGCGTCCTGCACGATCGAGTACGGGACGTACCGGAAGATCCGGCGCCCCGCCGGTTCCCCGCCGTGCTCCTTGCGCCGGTGCTGGCGCAGCAGCACGTTCGCGTCCGTCACGGCACTCCCGTCGAACGCGGCCCGCGCCTTGTCCCTGCGGACGGCGAGTTCCTCACACGTCGCGCACCCGGGCACAGGTACGGGGGGTCGGCTCGGATCGGCCGACAGCCCTTCCCTGGAACGGTCGTTGGCCGCGCGTACGCCCGCACTGAGCCGTTCTTCCCGGGTCGCCACCCGGATCCGCGCCGGATCCGCCTGCCACTCCCGGCCGCCGCCGACCGGGCGCAGCATCACATAGGGGCCGGTGTTGTCCTGGTACTCGCCGACCTTGCGAGTCGCAGGGTCATAGACGAGCGTTCCCGGTTCCATTCCGCGCACCTCCGTAACTCTGGGTGTACCGAGCGTCGCGCAGGGGAACGGTCCGGATCAATGCTTGGCGTGTGACACCGGTGCACTGTCACGGAGGGGGCAGCCGTGAGCCGACGGAACGGCGGGGCGGAGTCGGGGGCGAGTACGGCCGCCGTGTTCGGGGAGGTGCTGCGGCATTTCCGCGAGGCGGCGCTGCTCACGCAGGAGGGTTTGGCGAGGCAGATCCCGTGCGACCGCTCGCACGTGGCGCGGGTGGAGGCGGGCACGAGGGTTCCGCAGGAGAGTTTCGCGAAGAAGTGCGACGAACTTCTTGACACGGGTGGGGTGTTGCTGCGGTTGTGGGGGCGGATCGACTGGTATCCGCAGGTGGAGCATCCCGACTGGTTCCGGCGGCGGGCTGAGATGGACGAGGTGGCTGTCGCCCTGCGGGAGTACCAGGAGCGAGTGGTTCCGGGGTTGTTGCAGACAGCGGACTACGCGCGTGCGCTGTTCAGCCGCCGTGGTGCGGACGCCGAGGAGGTGGACTCACGCGTCCGGGCTCGTCTGAGCCGACAGCAACGCTTCCTGGCCGACGGCGGTCCGCTGTACGTCGTCATCCTCGACGAGAGCTGCCTGCGCAACGGGGTGGGCAGCCCGGAGATCATGCGCGAGCAGTGCGCGCACCTGCTGGCGGTCGGGCAGCGCCGCAACATCCGTATCCAGGTGGCTCCCTCAGACGCCTTCGGGCTCGTTCGGCCCCGAGGATCCATGTCGCTGATCGAACTGGCTGACGAGCGATGGGTGTACTCGGAGTCCCTGGACCGTGGCCACTTCAACAACGATCCGGCCGTCTACCAGCGGCATTCCCAGACCTATGATGTGCTCAGGGCCGACATCCTGTCAGCCCGCGAATCCGCCGCTCTGATCAGCGACGCGATGGAGGGGTACGAGCATCATGGACCGCTACGAGCTCTGCGCGGCGCACTGGATCAAGAGCAGCCGCAGCGACGACAACGGCGGCAACTGCGTGGAAATAGCCCCCGGTTTCCCCGACACCGTCCCCATCCGCGACAGCAAAACCCCTGACGGCCCGATCCTGCTCGTCACCCGGGCCGCATGGGACGCGTTCACCTCGGGTCTGCGCTGACCCCATCGGCCGCGCCGATGACCCCATCGGCAGGACGCCCCACTGGCGCGTGGACCCCCGGGTCAGGCTCTCCGTAGCGTCTTCGGCATGACCTCGGATCTCAAGGGCACCGCCCAACTCACCGCCGCCATGGTGCTGTCCGGCACGCTCGGCGTCTTCGTCGTCGAGTCGGGCGCCTCGCCGTTCAACGTCGTCTTCTTCCGCGTCCTGTTCGGCGCGCTCGCTCTCGGCGCCTACGTCGTCGCGCGGGGCTGGCTGCGGGGCCACGGCTTCACGCCGCGCAGCCTCGGCCTCGCCGTCCTGGGCGGCGTGTTCATCGTCTTCAACTGGGTGTTCCTGTTCGAGTCGTACGAGAACACCTCGATCTCGGTCGCCACCGTCGTCTACCACACGCAGCCGTTCTACGTGGTGCTGCTCGGTGCGCTGCTGTTCCGTGAGCGGCTGACCGCCGCCAAGGTCGGCTGGATCGCCGTCGCCTTCGTGGGGCTGATCCTGGTCTCCGGGGTGACGCCCGGCGACTTCACGAGCGGCGGCGGGTATCTCCTCGGCGTCGGTCAGGCCTTGCTCGCCGCGCTGCTGTACGGCCTGTCCACCCTGGTCACCAAGCGCGTCACCGGCGTACGCCCGCACCTGATCGCCCTGGTCCAGGTCGTCGTCGGCATCCCGCTCCTGCTCCCCTTCGCCGACTTCGGCGCGATGCGCGGCACCGGCGCGGACTGGGGCTGGCTGATCGGGCTCGGCGTGATCCACACGGGCCTGATGTACGTCCTGATGTACGCCGCCTACGCCAAGCTGCCGACCTCGAAGATCGCCGTCCTCGCCTTCGTCTACCCGGCGATCGCCATGGTCATGGACTGGGCGGTGTACGGCCACCACATCGGACTCGTCCAGACTCTCGGTGTCCCGCTGATCGTGCTGGCGAGCCTGCGGATCACCCTCGCTCGGCCACGAGTTTCCGCGTCTGCTCCACGAACAGCCGCGCGTGCGCCGGAAGCCGCTTCCCGGCCCGCCACGCCAGTTGCGTCCGAAGTGTGAACGACGGCTCCCAGTCCAGCCGTACGAGTGCCCCCTCCGCGAGTTCGGCGGCGACCGTCACCTCGGGCAGCAGCGAGATCCCGAGGCCGGCCGCCGCCGCGCGTTTGGTCGCCTCGATCGTGCCGAACTCCATGAACTGCACGGACTCGGCGAGGGTGTTGAGCTCCCGCTCGAACAGGTCGCGGTAGGCGCAGCCGGGCTCGGTGGCCAGCAGGGACTGCCGTACCAGGTCCGGGAGTGTCACCGTCGAACCGGCGAGCGGATGGCCGGGTGCCGCCACCAGTGCCAGCGGCTCGACGGCCAGCACCTCGCTGTCCAGGCCCACGTGCTCGGTCTCCGCCTCCATCAGGAAGCCGAGGTCGTACGTCCCCCGCCGCAGCGCCTGCCGGGTCTCGTCGCCGATGGTCGTCCGCAGCGCGAGCCGCACTTTCGGATAGCGGTGGTGGAACAGCTCCAGCAGCGGCGGCAGGCGGTAGGACGTCAACGACTCCATCGTGCCGACCGTGAGCGACCCCGCCGGTTCCTCGGCGTCCGCCACCGCCGCCCGTGCCTCCTCGCTCAGCTCGATGATCCGCCGCGCGTAGGGCAGCAGCCGCTCACCCGCCTCCGTCAGCCGGATGCGGCTGCCGAGCCGGTCGAACAACTCGGCGCCGAGCGCGGCCTCCAGAGCGCGGATCTGACTGGTCACACTGGACTGCGCGTACGTCAGCTCGGCCGCGGCCCGGGTGAAGCTCAGCAGCGTGGCGACCTTCTCGAAGGTGACGAGCAGCCGCAGTTCCACGTCAGGGCTCGTCCCGCTTCTTCTTGTCGTCCTCGCCGCCGGGCTTGTCGTCGTCGCCGAGGGACTTCAGGAAATCGGGGTTGTCGTCGGGCGCGACCCACTGCCCCGGCCGACCGCCACCGCGGACCCCGGACCAGCCCTCGGCGGCCGGGCTGCGCTTCTTGCCCGCGATGAGCCAGGAGATCGAGCCCACCAGCGGGAACAGCAGCACGAGGATCGCCCACAGCGGCTTGGGCATGTGACGGATGTCGTCGTCCTTCGTGCTGATGCAGTCGATGAACGCGTACACGCTCAACGCCAGCGGCACGAGGAACATCAGTACCCGGAGCATGAGCGGCCTCTCAGCGAAAGCGGGTGGGCGGTTCAGGGCCAGGGTAGCCGCTCGGGGATACTGGACCGCATGGCTTACGACGATCTTCGCTCCCTGCTCAGGGCTCTGGACCGCGAGGGCGACCTCAAGCGCATCAAGGCCGAGGTGGACCCGTATCTGGAGGTCGGGGAGATCGTCGACCGGGTGCAGAAGGCCGGCGGTCCCGCGCTGCTCTTCGAGAACGTGCGCGGGTCGAGCATGCCGCTCGCGATGAACGTGTACGGCACGGACCGGCGCCTGCTGAAGGCGCTGGGCCTGAAGTCGTACGCCGAGATCTCGGAGCGGATCGGCGGACTGCTGAAGCCCGAGCTGCCGCACGGGTTCGTCGGCGTGCGCGAGGCCTTCGGGAAGCTCGGCGCGATGACGCACGTGCCGCCGAAGAAGGTGAAGGACGGGCCGGTGCAGGAGGTCGTCCTGACCGGGGACGACGTGGACCTGGAGCAGCTGCCCGCCCTGTTCACGTGGCCGAAGGACGGCGGCTCCTTCTTCAACCTGGGGCTCACGCACACCAAGGACCCGGAGACGGGCATCCGCAACCTCGGGCTGTACCGCCTCCAGCGCCACGACAAGCGCACGATCGGCATGCACTGGCAGATCCACAAGGACAGCCGCAACCACTACCAGGTGGCGGCCCGGCGCGGGGAGCGGCTGCCGGTCGCGATCGCCTTCGGGTGTCCGCCCGCCGTCACGTACGCCTCCACCGCGCCGCTGCCCGGGGACATCGACGAGTACCTGTTCGCCGGGTTCCTGGCGGGCAAGCGGATCGAGATGGTCGACTGCAAGACCGTGCCGCTCCAGGTGCCGGCGCAGGCGGAGGTCGTCATCGAGGGCTGGCTGGAGCCGGGCGAGATGCTGCCCGAGGGCCCCTTCGGTGACCACACCGGCTTCTACACCCCGCAGGAGCCCTTCCCCGCCCTGAAGATCGACTGCGTGACGATGCGGAAGCGGCCGCTGCTTCAGTCGATCGTCGTAGGCAGGCCCCCGACGGAGGACGGACCGCTCGGCCGTGCGACGGAACGCTTCTTCCTGCCGCTACTGAAGATCATCGTGCCGGACATCGTGGACTACCACCTGCCGGAGGCGGGCGGTTTCCACAACTGCGCGATCGTCTCGATCGACAAGAAGTACCCCAAGCACGCGCAGAAGGTCATGCACGCCATCTGGGGCGCGCACATGATGTCGCTGACCAAGCTGATCGTGGTCGTCGACTCCGACTGCGATGTGCACGACCTGCACGAGGTCGCCTGGCGGGCGCTCGGCAACACGGACTACGCCCGCGATCTGAGCATCGTCGAGGGGCCGGTCGACCACCTCGACCACGCCTCCTACCAGCAGTTCTGGGGCGGCAAGGCCGGTATCGACGCGACGAAGAAGTGGCCCGAGGAGGGCTACACGCGCGACGGCGGCTGGCCCGACATGGTGGAGTCCGATCCGGAGACCGCGGCGAAGGTGGACCGCCGCTGGAAGGAGTACGGCCTTTGACTGCTCCCTCCCTGAGGAGGAAGGGATTCCTGGCTCAGGCCGCCTCCGGGAGCGGCGCTCCCGAAGGTCTTATGCCCTCGATACCAGCCGGGTTCAGACCAGCCCGGGCGAGCATCACGCGGGCGGAGTTCTTGTCCCTTGGGGATGCGGCTCCGCAGGCGGTGCAGGTGTAGGTACGTTCCGAAAGAGGAAGTGCGTGCTTGGTTCTCGCTCCGCACGTTGCGCAGTCCATGGTGGTGTGCGTGGGATGCACCAGGCGGACGTCCCGCCCGTGTTTGCGGCCCATCTCCAGCAGCGCCTGCTTGGTGGCGCCGATCGCCGCATCGGCGGCCTTGCGCGCCATGGCGGTAAGCGCCGAGTGGGCAGTCGACGACACGCGAAGCCGATAGGTGTATCGGGCATGTCCGGTGCCTTCCCCCACCTCTGGTGTCGTCATGACACTAAGATACCACTACGATACGGAGCGTGAATGATGACGTGCGTATCACGCTCAGACTCCCCGCCGACCTCCACGCTTGGCTGGTTGCCCAGGCCAAGTGCGCCCGCCGGTCTCTCAACTCCGAGATCGTGTACCGCTTGGACAGCGAGCGTTCAGTCGTCGCGCCAGACGGCGAATCGAAAACACAGTGATGCAGCTTTCGGAGGTTTTCAGTGAGTTCCGCTTCCGCCGCTATCCCGCAGCCGGGACGCACGAAGGCCTTCCTCCGCCTCGTGATGATCGAGCACTCGGTCTTCGCGCTGCCCTTCGCCTACATCGCCGCCCTGACGGCGATGTACCAGTGGGACAAGAACGTCCACTGGGGCCGGCTGCTGCTGGTCACCATCTGCATGGTGGGGCTGCGCACCTTCGCGATGGCGGTCAACCGGATCATCGACCGGGAGATCGACGCGAGGAACCCGCGCACGGCGCACCGGGAACTGGTGACCGGCGCGATGTCGGTGCGGCACGCGTGGACGGGGGCCCTGATCGCCCTGGTCGTCTTCCTCGGCGCGGCCGCCCTGCTGAACCCGCTGTGCCTGGCGCTGGCGCCCATCGCGGTGATCCCGATGGTGGTCTACCCGTACGGCAAGCGGTTCACGAACTTCCCGCAGGCCATACTGGGCCTCGCGCAGGCGATGGGCCCGGTCGGCGGCTGGCTGGCGGTCACGGGTTCCTGGTCCTGGGACGCGGTGATCCTCGGCCTCGCCGTCGGTGTCTGGATCGGTGGCTTCGACCTGATCTACGCCTGCCAGGACGTCGAGACCGACCGCGAGATCGGCGTCATGTCCGTCCCGGCCCGCTTCGGCATCCCGGCCGCCGTCTGGGCCGCCCGGGCCTGCCACACCCTCACGACGGTCCTCTTCGTCTGGTACGCCTTGGCCACCGAAGCCGGCGCCTTCTTCTGGCTGGGCCTCCTGATCGTCGCCGCCGCGTTCCTCTATGAACACAGCATCGTCCGCCCCCACGACCTGTCCCGGGTGAACAGGGCGTTCTTCAGCGTCAACGGCTTCATCGGCATTGCCCTGTTCGTGTGTGCGCTGCTGGATCTTCTGGTTCGGGGGCTGGCCGTCTGATTACGGTGCGGTCCATGGACCGCCTGCGTGCCCAGCTCACCCGCTTCGAGGACGCGTTCCCGGGTTTCCGCACGGAGATCGTCGAAGGCAGCGTCGTGGCCAGCCCGGTGAGGCCGTTCGACGGGGAGACCGTCCAGCGGCTGTGGACGATCGTCGAACCGGCCATCGACTCCTCGCTCGGCAAGCTGACGATCCCCACCGCTCGGCTTCCGGTGGACCCGAAGGCACGCCACCGCACCTGAGGGGCGCGTTCCTAAGACGCGAGCGCTCGTCTCGCTGCCCGGCGGCGGAAGACGAACGCCGCCGCCACCCCCGCCAGCAGGCCCAGCAGGTGGCCCTGCCAGCTGACGCCCGTCTGGGTGGGGGCGAGGCCAGCCAGGATGGAGCCGCCCCAGATCGCGGCGATCAGGATGCCGACCAGGACTCCCCAGGGGCGGCGCTCGACGAAACCGCTGACCAGCAGGAAGCCGAAGAGGCCGAAGATCAGGCCGGAGGCGCCCGCGGTGTTGGTGTGGGCCGGGGCTATGAGCCATACGCCCAGGCCGTCGACGAGCACGATCAGCGCGCAGACCAGCAGGAAACGGCGCAGCCCCGCCAGCGCGGCGAGGAAGCCGAGGACCAGCAGCGGCACCGTGTTCGCGGCCAGATGGGCGAAGCCGAAGTGGATGAAGGCCGAGGGGACGACGTCGACCAGTTCGGACGGGGTGCGCGGGGTGACGCCGAGGCCGTCCAGCGCGTGGCCGCTCAGTACGTCCACCACTTCCAGCAGCCACAGCAGCGCGATCCAGGCCAGCATCAGCTTGCCCGCGGCCATCGCACGGTCGCCGCGTGACCAACCCGCTCCGACACCCGACATGGCGACCCCCAGCGCTCGCTCGTCCCCTCCGGGGAACGCCCGGGCCCCCTTGGCCGGTTCCCACCCTGCGACGCCGGATAGGCTCGGTGTTGTGAACCCAGTCAAGCCAGGCGAGACACCGCGTACGCCTTGGATCGTAGGGGTGTCCGGCGCCTCCGGCACCCCGTATGCCGCTGCCGTGCTGCGGGCGCTCCTCGCCGCCGGCGAGAGCGTCGACCTCGTGGTGTCCCGGGCCTCCCGGCTCACCCTGCTCGACGAGACCGGGATCTCCTTCCGGGACGCCCACTGGCAGGACGACCTGCGGGAATGGCTGTCCCGGGGCGCCGACGGCAAGCCGGACACCTTCTCCGTCGACATCGAGGCCGTACGGCACTGGAGCGCCGGCGACCTGGCCGCCGGGCCCTCCTCGGGGTCGTACCCGACCAAGGGCATGCTGATCGTGCCCGCCTCGACCGCGAGCGTGGCCGGTGTCGCGCTCGGGCTGTCGAAGGACCTGTTGCAGCGGGCGGCGAGCGTGACCCTGAAGGAGGGACGCAAGCTGATCGTGGCCGTGCGCGAGACCCCGCTGAACGGCCAGACCCTGCGGCACCTGGTCACCCTCGACGACACGGGCGCGACCGTCGTACCCGCCTCACCCGCCTTCTACGCGGGCGCGACGCACATCCAGGACCTGGTGGACTTCGTCGCCGGACGCGTACTCGACGCGGCGGGCGTGCCGCACCGGCTCTACCGCCGTTGGCAAGGTGAGCTCGGCGGCGGATCGCACCGCGCCGGCTGAGCCACACCTCCTGCACGGCATCTGTACGTCATCACAACCACAGACTTTTCAGACAACTTCAGCGGAAGGCTTCGATCGCAATGGACGCGGTGGACAGGCAGCTCATCCAGGCCCTGAGGGAGAACGGCCGGGCCTCCTACGCGGAGCTGGGACGCCTCGTCGGACTGTCGGGACCGAGCGTCACCGACCGCATCAACCGGCTGGAGGCGGCCGGTGTCATCACCGGCTACCGGGCCACCGTCGACGCCGCCTCGCTCGGCCTCGGTGTCACCGCCCTGATCGGCATCTCGCTCTCCGACGCCACCGACCACGAGGACGTGGCGCAGCGGCTGCGGGACCTCTCGGAGATCGAGGACTGCTGGTTCATCGCGGGCGACGACTCGTACATGCTCAAGGTGCGGGCGGAGAACGTGGACGGCCTGGAGAAGATCATCAGGCGGCTCAGCGGCACGAAGGGCGTGTCCCGGACGCGTACGACCATCGTGCTCTCCACGAAGTGGGAGAACCGGGTCGGGGAGCTGCCGGAAGAGGCGTAGGCGCGTAGCGCCGTATGGGGTCCCTCCGCCCGAAGTGTGGGGGAGTACGGTTGGTCGGGCTGTCGGAGAAAGGTGTGGCAATGGACGTCGGGCTCAAGCGCGAGCTGGAGGAGAAGGTCCGCTCCGGTGAGCGGCTGACTCGTGAGGACGGCATCGCGCTGTACGAGTCGGACGACCTGGCCTGGCTCGGCGGCCTCGCACACGAGGTGCGCACGCGCAAGAACGGCGACGTCGTGCACTTCAACGTCAACCGTCACCTCAACATGACCAACGTGTGCACGGCCTCCTGCGCGTACTGCTCCTTCCAGCGCAAGCCGGGGGAGAAGGACGCGTACACGATGCGCATCGAGGAGGCCGTCAAGCTCGCGAAGGCGATGGAGGGCGAGAACCTCACCGAGCTGCACATCGTCAACGGGCTGCACCCGAACCTGCCGTGGCGTTACTACCCGCGCTCGCTGCGGGAGTTGAAGGCCGCGCTGCCGCGTGTCTCGCTGAAGGCCTTCACGGCGACGGAGATCCACCACTTCGAGACCATCTCCGGGATGAGCGCGTCCGGGATCCTGGACGAGCTGATCGACGCGGGGCTGGAGTCGCTGACCGGCGGTGGTGCGGAGATCTTCGACTGGGAGGTCCGGCAGCACATCGTGGACCACCGCACCCACTGGGAGGACTGGTCCCGTATCCACCGGCTCGCGCACGAGAAGGGTCTGAAGACCCCGTGCACGATGCTCTACGGCCACATCGAGGAGCCGCGGCACCGGGTGGATCATGTGCTGCGGCTGCGTGAGCTCCAGGACGAGACCGGGGGTTTCCAGGTCTTCATCCCGCTGCGGTACCAGCACGACTTCGTCGACGTGCAGGACGGCAAGGTGCGCAATCGCCTTCAGGCGCGGACGCAGATGGCGACGGGGGCGGAGGCGCTGAAGACCTTCGCCGTGTCGCGGCTGCTGTTCGACAACGTGCCGCACGTCAAGGTCTTCTGGGTCATGCACGGTGTCCAGACCGCGCAGCTGGCGTTGCAGCACGGGGCCGACGACATGGACGGGTCCGTCGTCGAGTACAAGATCACGCATGACGCGGACAACTTCGGTACGCCGAACAAGTTGACCCGTGAGGACTTGCTGGATCTCATTCGCGATGCCGGTTTCCGGCCGGTGGAGCGCAACACGCGGTACGAGATCATTCGGGAGTATGAGGGGCCTGACCCGGAGCGCCGGGAGTCTCCTCAGCCGATGCGGGTGTGAGCCTGAGCTGGGTACCCGGGGGGCATGGTTGGCACCAAGGCGCCTGAGGACGCCTATACCGCTGAACCGTTCGTTCCGGATCGCGGCGGGTTGCCCGCTCTGCGGCGGGCCGCCGCTGAGTGCCGGGGGTGCCCCCTGCACCGGGACGCCACCCAGACCGTGTTCGGGGCCGGGAACAAGGACGCTCGCGTCATGCTCGTGGGGGAGCAGCCCGGGGATCAGGAGGACCGGCAGGGGAAGCCGTTCGTCGGGCCCGCCGGGCGGCTCCTGGACCGTGCGCTGGAGGAGGCGGGGATAGATCCTTCCGAGGCCTACGTCACCAACGCGGTCAAGCACTTCAAGTTCACCCAGGCCGAACCGCGCAAGCGCCGGATCCACAAGGCGCCCACCCTGCGGGAGATGACCGCGTGCGGGCCCTGGCTGGCCGCGGAGCTCGCGGTCGTGGAGCCGGAGCTGATCGTCGTCCTGGGTGCCACCGCCGGGAAGGCGCTGCTCGGGTCCTCCTTCCGGGTCACGCGGGTGCGCGGCACGGTGCTGGAGGAGGACATCCACGGCCGGCCGGAGCGGCTGGTGCCGACGGTGCACCCGTCGTCGGTGCTGCGGGCGGACGACCGGGAGGCGGCGTACCGGGGGCTGCTGTCGGACCTGAAAGTGGCGGCGCGCGTACTGGCGTAATAGATACAATCACGCCATGCCCCTTACTTTCACCTTCGATCCTGCCGTCACGCCCGACCTGCGCGACGGCATCCTCGACCTGTGGGCCGACGTCTCCAACGCCGGCGGGGCCGTCGGCTTCGTGCCGCCGGTGACGCGGGAGGACATCCGTCCCTCGTTGGTGCAGCACTTCGCGTCGATGGCGGAGGGACGGGTCAGGTTCCTCGTCGGGCACGACGAGGAGGGGCGCGTCGTGGCGACCGCGTTCCTCACCCGCAACACGCACCACCTGATGACGCACTGGCTGTGGC
Organism: Streptomyces azureus; assembly: GCF_001270025.1. Taxonomy (NCBI): domain Bacteria; kingdom Bacillati; phylum Actinomycetota; class Actinomycetes; order Kitasatosporales; family Streptomycetaceae; genus Streptomyces; species Streptomyces azureus. The sequence continues at coordinate 75,141 of NZ_DF968533.1, forward strand.
TGAACACGGTGATGGTGCACCCGCGTCATCAGGGCAAGGGCTACGGGCGTGATCTGCTGGCCGCCGCCGCGGGCGCGGCCCGTGGCCTCGACGGCATCGAGGCGATCCGCCTCTCCTGCCGGGGTGGTATCGGCCTGGAGCGCTTCTACGAGTCCTGCGGCTACAAGGAGGTCGGCCGCATCCCCGCCGCGATCCGCGTGGCACCCGGCGACGACCGGGACGACGTCATCATGCTGCTGTCGCTCGCCTGAACCCCGCCTCATACCCCCCTGCAAGATCGACGCCCCCGCGTGCTTCACTGGACGGTGCCCCTTTGGGTGCGTTCTGGCCGTTCGAACCGGAAGAGTGGATTGAGATGCTCCGCTACACGCTGATGCGCCTCGGGATCTTCGCAGGCTGCCTCGTGGTCGTCTGGGGCCTCGTCTACTCCGGCCTCGCCCCGCGCGGCCTCGGCTCCAGCAACGGCCTGTGGATCGTCATGCTCGCCCTGCTGCTCTCCGCGCCGATCAGTTTCGTCGTGCTGCGCAAGGAGCGGGACCGGGCGTCCGTGCAGATCGCGCAGCGGGTGGACCGGATGAAGGCCAACATGGAGGCCAACCGCAGCCAGGAGGACGCCGCCGACGACACCTCCCGGGCGCAGGGCCAGACCCAGGCCTCGTAAGGTCCCGTACAGGCGTACAGCGCCCCGTTTCCGCACTTGCTCGGAAACGGGGCGCTTTGTCATGTGTGGGTGGGGTCGCGTTTCAGCCTGTCAAAGTCAGGCTTTGAGGTCCTCAAAGTTCAGGTGTTAAGGTCGATGCCATGAAGTCAGCAGTCGCGCGCCCCATGCCCCTGAGCGTTCCGCTCGTGGCGCGCCTGCACGTGGATCTCTGTCGGTGCGCGTCCGCTACCTGTCGTCCCTGACGTAACGCAACCCCCCCGTCGTCGCCCACGTCAGTCCCTACGCGTCCCTCAACGGAGCCATTCCGTGTCCTCACACACGAAGTCCTTCAAGGTGCCCTTCTGGGCCCAGATCATCGCCGGTCTCGTCCTGGGTGTGCTGCTCGGCTGGCTCGCCCGCAGCCAGGACCTGTCCTGGCTGGTCACGACCCTGGAGAAGGTCGGCGACACGTTCATCGGCTTGCTGAAGCTCGCCGTCGCCCCGCTCGTCTTCTTCGCGATCCTGGTCTCGATCACCAACCTGCGAAAGGTCAACAACGCGGCCCGCCTGGCCTCGCGAACCCTTCTGTGGTTCATGGCCACGTCGTTGATCGCGGTGAGCATCGGCCTGGTCATCGGCCTGGTCACCAGCCCGGGCGCCGGCACCGGTCTCACCCCCAAGGACGGTGCGAAGCCCAAGGACACCGGCTCCTGGATCGACTTCCTGACCGGCATCGTGCCGACCGACGTCATCACGCCGTTCACCCAGCTGAACGTCCTCCAGATCGTCTTCATGGCCGCCGTCGCCGGTATCGCCGCCCTCCAGCTCGGTGAGAGGGCCCAGCCGATCCTCACCCTCAGCGAGTCCGTCCTCGAGCTGCTCCAGAAGGCGCTGTGGTGGGTCATCCGGCTCGCCCCGCTCGGCACCGTCGGCCTCATCGGCAACGCCATCGCCACCTACGGCTGGGACCTGATCGGCAAGTACGCGACGTTCACCGCCGACATCTACGTCGGCTGCCTGATCGTGCTGTTCGGCGTCTACCCGACGCTGCTCGCGACCGTCGCCAAGGTCAACCCGGTCCAGTTCTTCAAGGGCGCCTGGCCCGCGATCCAGCTGGCCTTCGTCTCCCGCTCGTCCGTGGGCACGATGCCGCTGACCCAGAAGGTCACCGAGCGGCTCGGCGTGCCGAAGGAGTACGCGTCCTTCGCGGTGCCGTTCGGCGCGACGACCAAGATGGACGGCTGCGCCGCGATCTACCCGGCCCTCGCCGCGATCTTCGTCGCCCAGATCTTCGACATCCAACTGGGCGTCGGCGACTACCTGCTGATCGCGTTCGTCTCGGTGGTCGGCTCCGCCGCCACGGCCGGTCTCACCGGCGCGACGGTCATGCTGACCCTCACCCTCTCCACCCTCGGACTGCCGATGGAGGGCGTGGGCCTGCTCCTCGCGATCGACCCGATCCTCGACATGATCCGCACCGCGACCAACGTCGCCGGTCAGGCCCTGATCCCGGTCCTGGTCTCCGCCCGCGAGAACCTGCTCGACCGCACGGCCTACGCCACGGCCGACGGCTCCTCCCTGGACGAGCCGCGCGAGGCACGGCCCGAGCAGGTCCCTGCCGCGGCCTGACGCGCCGACGCCCCCCCCGGCCGGCCCTCCTCCGGTTTCCCGGCCGAGGGCCGGCCGGGGGGACCGTACGCTAAGCGGTATGGGTGCCGTGAAGACCAAGCGGATGCCGCGTGCGGTCCGTGAACAGCAGATGCTGGACGCCGCCGTGCGGATCTTCGGACAACGGGGGTACATGGCCGCGTCGATGGACGAGATAGCCGAACTCGCGGGCGTGTCCAAGCCGTTGGTCTACCTGTACCTGAACTCCAAGGAAGACCTCTTCACCGCCTGCATCCGCCGCGAGGCCAAGGCACTCGTCGAGGCCGTCCGGGCCGGTGTCCGGCCCGAGCTGCCCGCCGACCGGCAACTCTGGGAAGGGCTCGGCGCGTTCTTCGCGCACACCGCGCGCAACCCGGACGCCTGGACTGTCCTGCACCTCCAGGCCCGTACGCACGGCGAGCCCTTCGCCTCCGAAGTCGCCGCGATGCGCGAGGAGATCGTCGCGTTCGTGACACAGCTGATCCTCGCCGCGGCGCGCGAGGCCCACCGCGACCCCGACCTCCCGGAACGCGAGGTCGCCGGTCTCGCCGAGGCCCTGGTCGGTGCCGCCGAGTCGCTCGCCGCCTGGGCCAACGCCACCCCGGGCGTCACGGCCCGCCAGGCCGCGGCCACGATGATGAACTTCGCCTGGGCGGGGCTGGGCGATCTCATGGCGGGGCGGCCGTGGTCACCGCCGGGGGAGCAGGCGGGCACTCAGGTGGAGTAGACGTCCCCCGTCAGGTGGATCCGGTCCTGTCGGCCCCGCAGTTCGAACCGGCCGTCCTCCGCGGTGTACGTCACCGTCCCGGGCAGCAGGACCGGCGCCCGGAACTGCGCGCGAACGTGGCAGGAGTCCGGTGTGCCGTGTGCGGCGAGGCAGCGGGCGACGGTCCACATGCCGTGGGCGATGGCCCGGGGGAAGCCGAACAGGCGGGCGGTGAGCGGGTGGAGATGGATCGGGTTGCGGTCGCCCGACGCCGCTGCGTACCGCCGTCCGACGTCCTCGGCGAGCCGCCACTCGGCCACGGCCGGCAGCGGCTTCCGTACCTCTTCCCGGGGAGCCTCGGCGGGCCGTCGCGTGCGGTGCCGGGCGAGGTACGTGCTCCTCGAGTCCCATACGACGTCCCCGCCCTCCCGCACCTCGGTGACGACCGTCGCCTGAGTGCCGCGCCGGTGGGGTGCCAACCCCTCGACGTACATCGTGAGTTCGTACGTCCCGGTGGCCGGCATCGTCCGGTGCCGGGTGATCGTGATCGACGTGTGGACGAGTCCCAGCAGGGGCAGCGGAAAGTCCCGGCCGCTCATCAGCCGCATGGCCAGGGGGAATCCCAGCACGTGCGGATACGTCGGCGGCAGCGCGTCGTCCCCGGTCGGGAACCCGCAGACCCGTTCGTACGCCGCCAGCCGCGCGAGGTCGACGCGCAGGCCGGGCAGGACGAGCCTGGTGCGCGGGAACTCCGCGTCGGGGGCCGGGCGTTTGAATGGGGACAGCAGGGCACCGCGCGCGAGGAGCGGGGCGAGGGAGGGGGACCCGGTGAGGACGAGAGCGGCGTCGGCCATCACGCCCCCAGCAGGCTCTGGCCGCATACGCGTACCACCTGGCCGTTGACCGCGCCCGAGGCCGGGTGCGCGAGCCAGGCGGTGGTCTCGGCGACATCGACGGGAAGACCGCCCTGCGCCAGGGAGTTCATGCGGCGGCCCGCCTCGCGGATGAACAGCGGGACGGCGGCCGTCATCTTCGTCTCGATGAAGCCCGGCGCGACCGCGTTGACCGTCACCCCGTGCTCCGCGAGCGCGCGCGGCGCGAGAGAGCGGACCAGGCCGACGATGCCCGCCTTGCTCGCCCCGTAGTTGGTCTGGCCCGCGTTGCCGGCGATGCCCGCGATCGAGGCGGTCGCCACGATCCGGCCGCCCCGGTTCAGTGTCCCGGCCTTCAGCAGCGCGTCCGTCGTGCGCAGCACGCTCGCCAGGTTCACCTCCAGCACCGGGATCCAGCGTTCGGCGGGCATGTTCACCAGTCGGCGGTCCCGCGTGATGCCCGCGTTGTGGATCAGCAGGTCCAGGCCGTCCGGCAGGGCCTCGGCGATGCGCGCGCCCGCGTCGGCGGCCGTGATGTCGAGGAGCAGCGCGGTGCCGCCGAGCCGGTCGGCGACGCGCCGGGCGTCCTGCTCGGCCTGCGGCACGTCGAGGACGACGACCCGGGCCCCGTCCCTCGCGAGCGTCTCGGCGACCGCCTCGCCGATGCCGCGCGCGGCACCGGTGACCAGGGCGGTGCGGCCGGCCAGGGGGCGGTCCCAGTCGACGGGCGTGGAGGGTTCCCCGCCCGCCCCGACCTCGATCACCTGTCCGCTCACATACGCCGACTTGGGCGACAGCAGGAAACGGAGAGTGGACTCCGCGGCCGGTGCGTCCGTGAGCCGGACCAGGTTCACGGTACTGCCCCGGCCGATCTCCTTGCCCAGGGAGCGCGTGAAGCCCTCCAGGGCCTGCTGGGCGGCCGCCTGGTGATGGTCGGCGGGGTCGAGCGGCGCGCCGAGCACCAGCACGCGCCCGCTCGCGGCGACCGACCGGACGACGGGGTGCAGGGCCGCGTGCACCTCGGCGAGCCCCTCGACCTCCCGCACCCCGCTCGCGTCCAGGACGACGGCCGCCGCCCGGTCGGAGCCGGCCGGGCCGATCCCCGTACGGGCGAGGACCGGCGCCAGATCGAGGCCGGACCTGCCGGCGGTGAGGTGGAGCAGGCCGCCGTCGAGGGCGGGCCGCCCGGGGGACCAGCGGGCCAGCGCCGCGGGCTGGGGCAGGCCGAGCCGGCGGGTGAGGAAGCGGCCGGGCCCGGTGGCGGTGAAGCTCAGATAGCGGTCGGCCATGGCGACTCCCAGCTCGGATGACTGCTCACATTTGCTTACTCTGGAGTAAGGTTACCGTAGGTAAGGGTATGTCACGGACGAGGAGCGGGTCGAGATGAGCCCCCAGAAGATGTCGGTGCGGCGCGTTGCGGTCGTCGGCGGAGCGCGCATCCCGTTCGCCCGCTCCGACGGCCCGTACGCCACCGCCTCCAACCAGCAGATGCTCACCGCGGCCCTCGACGGCCTGGTCGAGCGGTACGGACTCCAGGAGCCGGGCGTGGTCGGCGAGTTCGTGGCCGGCGCGGTCCTCAAGCACAGCCGCGACTTCAACCTGGCCCGCGAGACGGTCCTCGGCTCGCGCCTGCACCCGGCCACCCCCGCCTACGACATCCAGCAGGCCTGCGGCACCGGACTCCAGGCCGTCATCGCCGCCGCCAACAAGATCGCCCTCGGCCAGACCGAGTCGGCGGTCGCGGGCGGCGCCGACACGGCGAGCGACGCGCCCCTGGGCGTCAACGACTCCCTGCGCCGCATCCTGCTGGAGGCCCGCCGGGCCAAGTCGCTGGGCGGGCGCGTGAAGGCCCTGGTGAAGGTGCGCCCGGGCCACCTCGTCCCCGACATCCCGCGCAACGCCGAGCCGCGCACCGGCCTGTCCATGGGCGAACACGCCGCCGTCACCGCCCGCGCCTGGGGCATCGGCCGCGAGGCGCAGGACGAACTGGCCGCCGCCAGTCACCAGCGGCTGGCGGCGGCGTACGAACGAGGCTTCTTCCAGGACCTGGTGGTTCCCTTCCGCGGCCTGGCCCGCGACCAGAACCTGCGTCCCGGCTCGACCGCGGAGAAACTCGCCTCCCTCAAGCCGGTTTTCGGCCTCGACCACCCCGGCCCGACCATGACGGCCGGGAACTCGACCCCGCTGACGGACGGGGCGGCGACCGTGCTGCTGGCGAGCGAGGAGTGGGCCCGCGAGCGCGGCCTGGAGCCGCTGGCGTATCTCACCGCGTACGAGACGGCGGCCGTCGACTTCGTCGGCGGAGACGTCGCCGGCGGCGAGGACGGGCTGCTCATGGCGCCCGCATACGCCGTTCCGCGCATGCTGGAGAGGGCCGGGCTCGGCCTGGCCGACTTCGACCTGGTGGAGATCCACGAGGCCTTCGCCTCCCAGGTGCTGGCGACGCTCGCCGCCTGGGAGAAGCGGGGCCTGGGCACGGTGGACCGCGCCCGGCTGAACGTCGCGGGCTCGTCCCTCGCCACCGGCCACCCCTTCGCCGCCACCGGCGCCCGGATCGTGGCGACCCTGGCCAAGCTGCTCGCCGAACGGGACGCGCCCGCCCGCGGGTTGATCTCGGTCTGTGCGGCGGGCGGACAGGGGGTGACGGCGGTTCTGGAGCGAGCCTGAGGGCGACGGTGCACCGAACCTGAAGGACCCTCATGTAATCCCCGAGAATGCACAGGCCTGGCGCCGGACCATCCCCGAACCCGCACAAACCCGCCACGCGAGGCCCGTACGATCCCGTTCCTACCGGCAGTAACCCCTTTCTGGGGATTCAACCGGTTGAGCGCCTCGGCGTGCGAGGCACGTACGTATCGCAGCAAGCAGTTCCTTCGCTGCGCGCCCCAGGAGCCGCCCGTGTCCACTGCCCATCCCTCCTCCGCCTACGGTGACATGTACGGCGGACCGGTCCTGGTCGAGCCCGAGACACGGCGCCTCGACGGGGCGGTGCGAGAGGCGTCCGTACCGCCGCTGGCGCCGCCGTGGACCCACGGGTCGCTCGCCGACCTGCCGTTCGACAACGCGAGCGCGCACCCGGACGCCGTGGCGCTCAGCCGCAAGGACGCCGACGGGCGCTGGAGCGACGTCACGGCGGCGCAGTTCGCCGGCCAGGTGCTGGCCGTGGCGAAGGGGCTGATAGCCGAAGGGCTGATGCCCGGCGACCGGATCGCCGTGATGGCCCGCACGATCTACGCGTGGACGGTCCTGGACTTCGCGGCCTGGGCGGCCGGTCTCGTCACTGTCCCCGTCTATCCCACCTCCTCCGTCTTCCAGACCCGCTGGATCCTCCAGGACTCCGGCGCCGTCGCTCTGGTCACCGAGTTCGCCGGGCAGGCCGCCGCACTGGGCCCGGAGCGCGAGCGCCTGCCCGACCTGAGGCACATGTGGGTCGTGGAGAAGGGCCACGTGGAACGGCTAGCGGAAGCCGGCGCCCACCTCTCCGACCAGGAGGTGGAGGTGCGGCGCGGCATGCTGGGCCCCGACACCCTCGCCACCCTCGTCTACACCTCGGGCACCACGGGCCGCCCCAAGGGCTGCGCGCTCACCCACGGCAACTTCTTCGCCGAGGTCGACAACGCGATCGAGCTCCTCTACCCCGTCTTCAGGGCCAAGACCAGCGAAGAGGCCTCGGTCCTGCTGTTCCTGCCCATGTCCCACGTCTTCGGGCGCATGGTGGCGATCGCCTGCATCCGCGCTCGCGTACGGCTGGGCCACGCGCCGAGCATCAAGGCGGACAACCTGCTTCCGGACCTGGCGAGCTTCCGGCCGACCTGTCTGCTCGCCATCCCGTACATGCTGGAGAAGGTCTTCAACTCGGCCCGTGCCAAGGCCGAGGCGGCCGGCCGGGTGACGTCGTTCGACCGCGCGGTGTCGGTGGCGCAGCGCTACGGCGAGGCGATGGAGGCCCAGCAGACGGGCACCGGCCCCGGCCCCTCCCGCGCCCTCAGGACCGCCCGGGCCTTCTACGACCCCCTGGTCTACCGCCGTATCCGCAACGCCATGGGCGGCAGGGTTCGCTACGCCATCTGCGGCGGCTCACCCCTGGGCCGCCGCCTCGCCGCGTTCTACGCCGGAGCCGGCATCGAGATCTTCGAGGGCTACGGCCTGACGGAGACCACGGGCGCGTCGACCGTCACCCCGCCCCTGAAGCCCCGCCTGGGCACGGTCGGCTGGCCGCTGCCCGGCACCCGCGTCCGGATCGCCGCCGACGGCGAGATCCTCCTCGCCGGCGACCACGTCCTGCGCGGCTACTGGGACCCCCAGGCCGGGGGTGTCGTGCCCGCCGCCCCCGACGGCTGGCTCGCCACCGGCGACATCGGCGAACTGGACGACGAGGGCTATCTGACGATCACCGGCCGCAAGAAGGAAATGCTGATCACCGCGGGCGGCAAGAGCGTCGCCCCGGCCCCCCTGGAGAACTGGCTGCGCTCCCACCCGCTGATCTCCCAGTGCATGGTCCTGGGCGACGGCCGTCCCTTCGTCGCGGCCCTGATCACCCTGGACCCGGCCGGTATCACCCACTGGCGCCAGATGAACGGCAAACACCCCGTACCGCCCAAACTCCTCGTCGACGACGAGGAACTCCGCTCCGTCATCCAGCGCGCCGTCGACGAGGCCAACAAGATGGTCTCCCGCCCGGAGTCCATCCGCCGCTTCGCGATCCTCCCCGAGGACTTCACCGAGGAGGCGGGCCACCTCACCCCGTCGATGAAGCTCCGCCGCGAGGCGGTGATGCGCTCCTTCGCGGCGGAAGTGGAGGGCCTGTACACGCGGTGAGGCACCTTTGCGATCTCTTCACACGGGGTTCTTGACGTCGCAAGGCGTCTGCCCGTTGGCTTTCAGCCACCTCGTCGCGATGCTCCCCATCGGAAGGCACCACCAGTGAAAGCGCGTAACACCCGTCGGCCCGCTGTGCGTCCCCTCTCCATAGCGCTGGCGGTCACCGTGTCGGCCCTGTCCCTCACCGCCTGCGGCGGCGGGAGTGACGACTCCACGAGCGTGAAGAAGGGCAACGACATCGCGGTGGGCCTGCTGCTGCCCGACCGGGACACGGCACGCTTCGAGAAGTTCGACTACCCCCTGATCAAGGAGGAGGTCGCCTCCCTCACCGAGAACCAGGGCAAGGTCAGGTACGCCAACGCCGAGGCGAGCGTGTCCAGACAGAGAGAGCAGTTCCAGCAGATGATCGACGACAAGGTCGACGTCATCCTGGTGGACGCGCTGAACTCCAAGGAGATCGCCTCGGACGTGCAGAAGGCCAAGGACGCCGGCATCCCGGTCATCGCCTACGACCGGCTCGCCGAGGGGCCGATCGACGCGTACGTCTCCCACGACAACGAACTCGTCGGACAGGTGCAGGGCCGCGCCATCGTCGGGGAGCTCGGCGACAAGGCCGAGAAGAGCAAGGTCGTCATGATGAACGGCGACCCCGCCGACCCGAACACGGCACGGTTCAAGGACGGCGCGCTCAGCGAGCTCCAGGGAGCGGTCGACATCGTCCAGCAGTACGACACCAAGGAGTGGAAGCCCTCGATCGCCAAGGCGAACATGAAGAAGGCGATCCGGACCGTCGGGCTGAACAACATCGCCGCCGTCTACTCCGCCAACGACGGCATGGCGGGCGCCGTCATCGAGGCACTGAAGGAGGCGGGCGCCACCAGGATCCCGCCGGTGACCGGACAGGACGCCAACCTGGACGCGGTGCAGCGCATCGTGTCGGGGGAGCAGTACATGTCCGTGTACAAGTCGTTCCTGCTGGAGGCGACGAACGCCGCGAAGATCGCCGTGGCCAAGGTCCAGGGCCGCTCGATCGAGTTCGCCGCGCTGACCCAGGAGACGGTCGACAGCCCCACGGAGAAGGACATCCCGGCGATGCTGGTGCCGGTGGTCGCGCTCACCAAGGACAACATCAAGGAGACGGTGATCACGGACGGGGTCTACACCGTCAAGGACATCTGCACGTCCGAGTACAAGGCGGACTGCGAGGCGATCGGCCTCGAGTAGACCCTCTGGAACCTCGAACAGGGCGTCGATGCCTGGCTCTTGACTTCGCGGGGTGCCCGCGCGACTCTCCCCACCCCTCGAGGTCTCCCGTCGCGCTGGAGAAGTCATGACCACTGACATGAACTCCGCACCATCCGCCGGTCCCCATGGTTCCCCTTCTGCTTCCCCTTCTTCTTCCCTTTCCGGTTCTCCTTCCCGAAGACGAGTGCTGGCCGGCGCCGCGGGGGCCGGCCTCGCGGTCGCCGCCGGAGTGCACCAGGGCGCCCACGCCGCCGACTTACCCCCGCTCGGCACGTACGACGTCGTCGTCATCGGCTCCGGCGCGGCCGGAATGACCGCCGCGCTGACCGCCGCCGGGCAGGGGCTGAGCTGCGTCGTCGTGGAGAAGGCCCCGACCTTCGGCGGCTCGACCGCCCGCTCCGGCGCCGGGATCTGGATCCCGAACAACCCGGTGATCCTCGCGGCCGGCGTCCCCGACACCCCGGCCAAGGCCGCCGCCTACCTCGCCGCCGTCGTCGGCCCGGAGGTCCCCGCCGACCGGCAGCGGGCCTTCCTCACCCACGGCCCGGCGGCGATCTCCTACGTCATGGCCCACAGCCCCTTGCGCTTCCGCTGGATGGAGGGCTACAGCGACTACTATCCCGAACTGCCCGGCGGCCTGGCGAACGGCCGCTCCATCGAGCCCGACCAGCTCGACGGCACGATCCTCGGCGCCGAACTGGCCCGCCTGAACCCGCCGTACATGGACGTTCCCGCCGGCATGGTGGTCTTCAGCGCGGACTACAAGTGGCTTGCTCTGGCCGCCGTGAACGCCAAGGGGGCGGCCGTGGCCGCACAGTGCCTGGCGCGGGGCACGGCGGCGGCCCTGCGGGGTGAGAAGCCGCTGACCATGGGCCAGTCGCTGGCGGCCGGCCTGCGTGCGGGACTGCGGTCGGCCGGGGTTCCGGTCTGGCTGAACACGCCCTTGACGGATCTGCACGTCGAGAACGGCACGGTCACCGGAGCCGTGGTCGCCCGCGACGGCTCACCCGGCCTGATCCGCGCCCGCCGGGGCGTGATCGTCGGCTCCGGCGGCTTCGAGCACAACGCGGCGATGCGCGACCGCTACCAGCGCCAGCCCATCGGCACGGACTGGACGGTCGGCGCCAAGGAGAACACCGGCGACGGGATCCGGGCGGGGGAGCGGCTCGGCGCGGCGCTCGACCTGATGGACGACGCCTGGTGGGGCCCGGCGGTCCCGGTCCCGGGCCAGCCGTATTTCTGCCTCGCCGAACGCACCCTCCCCGGCGGCCTGCTGGTGAACGGGTCGGGCAGGCGCTTCGTCAACGAGGCCGCGCCCTACGGCGACGTCGTCCACACCATGTACGACGTCCACGACACGGACCCGTCCATCCCGTCCTGGCTGATCGCCGACCAGAACTACCGCAACCGGTACCTCTTCAAGGACGTCCTGCCGGCCCTGCCCCTCCCCGACGACTGGTACGACTCGGGCGCCGCGCACAGGGCCTGGACCCTGGACGCCCTGGCCACGTCGATCCGAGTCCCGCCGACGGCCCTGCGTACGACGGTCGACCGCTTCAACTCCCAGGCACGGCGGGGCGAGGACCCCGACTTCCACCGCGGCGACAGCGCCTACGACCGCTACTACACGGACCCGGCGGTCCTCCCGAACCCCTGCCTGGCCCCCCTCCGGCTCCCCCCGTACTACGCCTTCCGCATCGTCCCCGGCGACCTCGGCACGAAGGGCGGCATGCGAACGGATGCCCGGGCCCGCGTCCTGCGCCCCGACGGCTCGGTGATCCCGGGCCTGTACGCGGCGGGCAACGCCAGCGCGGCGGTGATGGGCCACAGCTACGCGGGCGCGGGCTCGACCATCGGGCCGGCGATGACGTTCGGGTATATCGCGGCGAGGGACGTTGCGGGGGTGTTGCAGGGGGGCGGCTAGGAGATCGGTTCCGGCGGCTTGCGGGCCACCAGGCACGCCTGGCGGACCGGCTCCCCGAGTGCCTCGTCGGGCTCCCGGACGGTACGGGAGCGCAGGACGAAACCGGCGGCTTCCAGCAGGGCGGCGATCCGCTCCGGCTGCCGCCGCCGGAAGTCCAGCGCCACCTGGTGCCCGAAGGCCTCCTCGTAGCGACGGGGCTCGTCACCGGCCTGGAAGCCGAGGAGCAGATGCCCTCCGGGCCGCAGGACGCGGCCGAACTCGGCGAACACGTCCGGCAGCCGGTCGAGCGGGGTGTGGATGGTCGAGTACCAGGACACGACTCCGTCGAGCGAGCCGTCGGGCAGGTCCAGCTCCAGCATCGAGCCCTGCTCGAACCGCAGACCGGGATTCTCGCGCCGGGCGATCGCGAGCATCGACTCCGACAGGTCCAGACCGAACACGGACAGCCCCCGTGACGCCAGGTACCCCGTCACCCGCCCGGGCCCGCACCCGAGGTCGGCGACCTCGCCCCCCTCACCCACGAGTTCCGCGAAGCCGTACAGCAGTCCCAGGTCCAACGGCATGGCCACGGGCGGGTGGCTGAAGTGGACGGCGTAGTCCTCCGCCACGGCGTCGTAGAAGGCACGGGTCTCGGTCAGGAAGTCGGCTTCAGTCATGGCCCCGACCATATTGCGAGGGACTGACACCGCCGGCCCGCGCCGCGAGGACCCGTCGCCCCATCCCTACTGCGTAGGCCCGTCCCCGCGGTCCTCGCCCGCCCGCCGCGCCCCGAGCCCGGCCCCCGCACCGATCGCCGTGCCCAGGCCGAGGCCCAGGGCCAGGCCCAGACCGATGTTGTCGAAGACGGTCAGGCCGAGGACGAGTCCTACCGCCGTGCCGATGGACAGGCCGAGGGACAGGCCCGATGCCAGGCGCTTGTCCGCGGGGGTGGGGGTGTCGCTGCCTTCCCCGTCGTTCTCCGGGTCTCTCCGCATCCGGGCATCCTCCCACGCCCCACGGGCAGAATTCGCCGGAAATTCACCGTGGTGTAAGGAGAGGCGTAAGGGGAGAAAGGCAGGAGCCCCGCTGCCTGACGGCGCGGGGCTCCTTGGGTACTACTGATCAGACCGGCGTGACGTTCTCAGCCTGCGGGCCCTTCGGGCCCTGCGTGACGTCGAAAGACACCTGCTGGTTCTCCTCGAGCGAACGGAAGCCGCTCGCGTTGATCGCGGAGTAGTGGACGAAGACGTCGGGGCCGCCGCCCTCCTGGGCGATGAAACCAAAGCCCTTTTCGGCGTTGAACCACTTCACGGTTCCGGTAGCCATAAGCCCTCCTTGGGCCCAAAAGGGTTGCCCTGCTCCAGAACCAGCAAGTGTGAAGATGAATTCTGCACAACTGCATACGTCTGAGAATGACGAGAGCCCGCGGTCACATGCTCCGCAGGCTCTGTACTGCAAGGGAAACCAAACTGCAACTTGCGATGAGCCTAGCACGCAGCCCCCGGAATGCAATAGGGGTCAAGATCACGTCACCCGAATGTTTGAACATCTCCCGCCGACTGGCGGTGAAGGCGCCGAGCGCCGGTCACCGGCCCGCCGCGGGGCCGGGCGCGGGCCCGTACGCCAAGAGGGCTAGCCTCACGATGTGGACAATCCTCGCACCCGGCCGCGCGTCGGCCACATCCAGTTCCTGAACTGCCTGCCCCTGTACTGGGGGCTCGCCAGAACGGGCACGCTCCTCGACTTCGAGCTCACGAAGGACACCCCGGAGAAGCTCAGCGAGAAGCTGGTGCAGGGCGAGCTCGACATCGCCCCGATCACCCTGGTCGAGTTCCTCAAGCACGCCGACCAACTGGTCGCCTTCCCCGACATCGCCGTCGGCTGCGACGGCCCGGTCATGTCCTGCGTGATCGTCTCGCAGGTCCCGCTGGACCGGCTGGACGGCGCCCGCGTGGCCCTCGGCTCGACCTCCCGCACCTCCGTCCGCCTCGCCCAGCTGCTCCTCACCGAGCGCTACGGCGTACGGCCCGACTACTACACGTGCCCGCCCGACCTCAGCCTGATGATGCGGGAGGCCGAGGCGGCCGTCCTCATCGGCGACGCGGCACTGCGCGCGAACATGCTCGACGGGCCGCGCTTCGGCCTGGACGTGCACGACCTGGGCCGGCTGTGGAAGGAGTGGACGGGGCTGCCGTTCGTCTTCGCGGTCTGGGCGGCACGCCGCGACTACCTGGAGCGCGAGCCGGTCCTCACGCGCAAGGTGCACGAGGCCTTCCTCGCCTCCCGCAACCTCTCCCTGGAGGAGGTCGACAAGGTCGCCGAGCAGGCCGCCCGCTGGGAGGACTTCGACGAGAAGACCCTCGCCCAGTACTTCACGACGCTCGACTTCCGCTTCGGCGGCCCGCAGCTGGAGGCGGTCGCCGAGTTCGCCCGGCGCGTCGGCCCGACGACCGGCTTCCCCGCGGACGTGAAGGTGGACCTGCTCCAGCCGTGAGCGGGCCGGCGCTCCCGCACTACTCTGCTGGGAGCGCGCGTACGGGGGCCGGCGAGGGCCTGCGGGCGCCTACGGGGGAGGGGTGACGCCATGCGGCCGCTCGAAGTCGACGAACCCACCGTCGTGGGGCCCTACCGGCTGCTCGGCCGGCTGGGCTCCGGAGGCATGGGCCGGGTCTACCTGGGCCGCAGCGCCGGCGGCCGTACGGTCGCGGTGAAGATCGTCCATCCGCACTTCGCGCTGGACGAGGAGTTCCGGGCACGGTTCCGCCGCGAGGTCGAGGCCGCGCGCCGGGTGGGCGGCGCCTGGACGGCGCCCGTCCTGGACGCGGACCCGGAGGCGCGGGTGCCGTGGGTGGCCACGGCGTACGCGGCGGGCCCCTCGCTGTCGGCCGCGGTCGCCGAGGGCGGCGCGCTGCCGGCCCACACCGTACGGGTGCTGGGGGCGGGGCTGGCCGAGGCGCTGGCGGCGGTGCACGAGCTGGGCCTGGTACACCGGGACGTGAAGCCGTCGAACGTACTCCTCACGCTCGACGGGCCGCTGCTGATCGACTTCGGGATCGCGCGGGCCACGGACGGTACGGCGTCCCTGACGTCCACGGGCGTGTCGATCGGCTCGCCCGGCTACATGTCGCCCGAGCAGATCCTCGGCAAGGGCGTCACAGGCGCCGCGGACGTCTTCTCGCTCGGAGCGGTCCTGGCGTACGCGGCGACCGGCGAACCGCCCTTCCCCGGGGACTCCTCGGCGGCCCTGCTCTACAAGGTCGTCCACGAGGAGCCGGAACTCGGCGGCCTGGACGGGCAGTTGAGGGAGCTCACGGCGGCCTGCCTGACGAAGGACCCGGGCGCACGGCCCGCCCCCGCCGAGGTGGCCCGGCGGCTGGCTCCCGAGGGAGCGGCCCGACTGGTGGCGGGCGGGTGGCTGCCGGGGGCGCTGGTGGAACAGGTCAGCCGGAGCGCCGTGCAGTTGCTGAACCTGGAGGCGACGGGTTCGGAGGGCGTGGGACTGTCGGGGCCGGTCGGTTTCAGCAGCCCGTCCGTGGCCGCGGCCGAGGCGGAGGGTCCGGCGCAGGCAGTGGGGCCATCGGCTACGGGTACGGCCGGGGCCGCGAGTGTTGGCGTGTTCGGGCCACCGCCGGTGATGCCCGCGCCCACGGGCCCCTCGGCCGCCGTACCCGCATCCCGGGACGGCGACCCGCAGAACACCACCACGCCCGCCGTCCGCCGCCCCGGCAAGGTCTCCGTCTCCGTGGCGGCCACGTCCTCGCCGGAGGACGGCGGGCGGGTGCGGAGGCTGAGCTGCACCGTGGCGCTGGCGGTCGCGGGGGCGATGGCGGCCGTGACGATCGGCTCGGTGTTCGTCTTCGACCTGCTGCCGGACCGGACCTCCGACGACGACACGAGCGACTCCGGCGCGGACCACGGCTCCCCACCCGCGGCGACCGCGAGTTCCGCCCCTTCTCCTTCCTTTTCCCCTTCCGGTGCGGTACCCGCCGCCTACCTCGGCACCTGGGAGGGCCAGGGCAGCGCCCTCGACGGCAGGCTGCCCCTCGGCACGTTCCGGATCACCGTCGAACGGGCCGCCGTCGGCCAGGAGTTGGGCCGCCTGCGCCAGACGGACCAGATCGGCGGCGTCTGCGTCGACGTACTGACCCTGAAGCAGGTGACGAAGAAGGAGCTCGTCGCGACGTCGGTCGGCGCGAAGACCAACCACAGCGGCTGCAACCCGGCCCCCACGACCGTGCGCCTCACGCCGGTGGGCGACGACCTCCGGTACCGGTCGGAGAGCGAGGACTCGGGTCGTCCTCAGGCTCGGATGTCGAGGGTGCGGTAGCGGACGACCTGCGGACGTGCCGGGCGAACAGGCCGATGAGGAGCGTGATCACTGCGAGGGTGGCGGCCAGGCCGACGACCCACAGCCACGGGTAGTGCACATGCACCCAGCAGGGGCCGCCCTCGCGGTAGCAGTCGTAGTCCCAGTCGCGGCGCCGCTTGGGCCGTATGGTCGTGCTGATCACCCCGGCGACCAGGTAGCCCGCGGCCAGCCCGGGCAGGGAGGCGACCGCCCAGGCCAGCGAACGCGGCTTGCTCTTCTTCCAGTCCATCAGGATCAACGGCCACACCCAGGCGATGAACACCAGCGGCACGAGGGCACCGACCGTGCCGGCGAAGGCGTACGCACCGCCGGGCCACGCGGGGGCGAAGTCGCCCCAGAGCTCGTGGCCCCAGTACGTCTTGAGCAGGACCAGCGGCGTCAGCAGGAGGGCGAAGCTGGGGAGCACCACGCAGCCCCAGGCACAGCCCCAGTCCCGCTTCTTCGCCTCACCGGCGTTCGGCCGACCCGGCCGGTGCTCGTACCGCAGCGCGGCCCCCGCCGCCTTCCTCCGCTTCGGCCTCGCCGAACTTCCGCTCATGGCCCCTGACTCTCACCTTGATCAAGCGATCACTACTGTGTCTGCGATAGCGAACACCATCAGATGCGATCAGCACACCACAACGCGTGACACGGGGAAGGCCCACAAATGGAGACGCTGCAGCCGGACGATCCGACGGAGTTGGGCACCTACCGTCTCCTGCGAAGACTCGGTGCCGGCGGCATGGGCCGCGTCTATCTGGCCCGTTCGCCCGGTGGCCGTACCGTCGCCGTGAAGGTCGTACGTCCGGACCTGGCAGCTGATGGCGACTTCCGTGACCGCTTCCGGCACGAGGTCGAGATAGCCAAGGCAGTCTCCGGCCGCTTCACCGCCCCTGTTGTGGACGCCGACCCGGACGCGCCGCTGCCGTGGCTGGCGACGTCGTACGTGCTCGGTCCGGATCTCACGGACGTGGTCGCCGCGCACGGTGCGTTGCCGGAGGGGACCGTGCGGGCACTGGCCGCAGGCCTCGCCGCTGCCCTCCAGGAGGTTCACGCGGCGGGGTTGATCCACCGGGACCTGAAGCCGTCGAACGTTCTGCTGGCGGCAGACGGCCCGCGCGTCATCGACTTCGGAATCGCGCGCGCGGTGGATGGAAACCGTATGACACAGACGGGAGTCGTGGTCGGCTCACCCGGCTACATGTCACCGGAGCAGGCGCTCGGCAAGGATGTCGGTGCGGCGGGTGATGTCTTCTCGTTGGGTGCCGTGCTCGCGTTTGCCGCGACCGGCAGGGGCACGTTCGGTCACGGAGCCGTCTCACACGCCTCGTTGCTCTATCAGGTCGTGCACGGTGAGCCCGATCTGGAGGGCGTACCGCAGCAACTGCTGGGCCTCGTGCGCGCATGTCTTGCGAAGGACCCGGCGCATCGGCCGACGCCGGCGGAGATCGTGACGGCACTCGCCCCACAGGGCGTCGAGGGTGTCCTCAGCGACTGGCTGCCGTCGGCGGTGGCATCGACGATCGCCACGCATGCGGCCGGAATACTGGACTTGGAGGCACCGCAGCAGCCTCAGGCCCCGGTCGCCGCGTCCTTCGGGCCCGCACCTGCGATGGCGGGTGGGACCGCGGGGTCGGCGAGCACACCTACGCCGGGGTACGGGTATCCGCCGGCCTCTGGACATGGCGGCACCCCTGCGGCTGCCTACGGCCCCCCGATGCCCGGCTACTCCACAGCGCCGGGTGACGCGCAGACCCCGGGACACGGGACGAACACGCCAGCCCTTGCCACTGCCTCCACCGCTCCCTCCCGCCGCCGCGTCCTCGGCCTTGCGCTCGGCGGTGCCGCCGCCGTGGCTGTGGCGGGCGGAGCCGCCGCATGGCGGCTCGGCCAGGACGGTGACCCCTCCGACACGGCGACCGGAACGAGTGGCGTCGGTGGTTCCGCGCAGCCCGTCGAGGAGAACTTCACCACCCCGCCGGCCGGAGTCGCCCCCCAGCCTCTGTGGCACGAGCAGGCGGCGGAGGACAGCACCACCACGGACGTACCGCTCCTCATCAGTGACGGCCTGCTCCTGGTCAGCGGTGATCCCCTGGTGGCGTACGACGTGAAGACCGGGAAGGCCCGTTGGTCGAAGCCTGACGTCTGCGCCCCCGGCTCCCAACTCCTGTTCCGTGACGGCAAGGTGTTCCTGACTGATGGCGGCGCCGATGGAGTCCTCGTCGCACGGGATGTGAAAACCGGCGAGGAGGTGTGGCGCAGCCGCCTCGGCAAGCAACTCGGCATCGAGGGCACCATCGCCATCGACGACAAGAACGTGTACGTCACGGTGACCGACTACGGCCGAGCGGCGAGCGCCACCGAGTACCGCACTGCCGTCGCCGCGGTCAGTCACAGCACCGGTAGAAAGGTGTGGCTGCAGCACCGCGACTGGGGCACGAAGGACTACGACGTCCAGGGCACCGTCTCAGGCAAGTACCTCGTCTACACGGATTCCAACTACAACCTCACCGTGCGCGACACCGCGACTGGTGACCAGTTGTGGACCCAGAAGATCGGCGACGACTGGGCCTGGCAGCCGACGGTCGCTAACGGCCTAGTCTTTCTGCCCGGCGACGAGCTCAGGGCGGTCGACGCGGAGACAGGCAGCACACGGTGGACGCTCTCACCCAAGGGGCGCCGCGGCTTCAACAACCCTGCCGTCATCGACGGCGTGCTTTATGTCAGTGACTACGACCGCGGCGTATGGGCCGTCGACGTGAAGAGCGCCAAGCGGCTCTGGCTGTGTGAGGACCAGGACCGTGGCGGGCCGGAGACCTTCGTGAGGGTCGGCACGACGCTGTACTGCGCCTCCGGACCCCTGTCGGGGGGTGTCATCGCCCTTGCGGCCAAGACCGGCAAGGCGCGCTGGACCTGGACCGACGACAAGGACTCCGGCGCCCCGTGGCAGATCGCCCACACCGGAAACCGGCTGTTGGTGACGAACGGGCCGGAGATATACGCGATGCCGGCAGTCTGACGCCGGGGCGCTGGGGAGCTATGCCGGGGACTGCCATAGTCTCCGTTAGCTGAAGTTAACGAACGTGGCCACAGGGGCCGACGGGGAGGATGACCACCATGCAGATGCTGGTCACGGTCGTACGCGAAGGCGGTGAGCCGGAGGACGTCGTCGTCACCGCCGACGACACCGCCACGGCAGGTGATGTCGCGGAGGTACTGGCGCAGGCCGTAGGGCAGAGCGTCGCGCCGCATGGCGGTGGGGCGGGGAACGTCGTGGCCATGCCCGGCACCTCACTGGCTTCGCTGCCCGGCTACGGGACGGCGGTGACCGGAGCGCCGGCACTGTGGGCCGACGGTGTGCTGTGCGATCCGGCGGCACCGGCGGCTGGTGTCCTACGGGACGGCATGCGCGTCTCCGTCGACAGCTCGATAGGCCCGTTGCTGCGCAAGGGCGAGCCCGTAGGACAGTACGAGCTGCGGGTGGCCGGTGGTCCCGGTTCCGGACGGGTGGTCCGACTGGGCGTCGGCGCGGCCACCGCGGGTTCGGCACCCACCTGTTCGTTGCCCTTGCCGGATGCCTCGCTGCCGCCGGTCGCCCTCCGGCTGACGGTCGACCTCCAGGGCAACGTCGTGCTCACGCCGGAGGCCGGCGCCGACATCCGGCTGAACGACGACCCGGTGGCGGCCGGGACTCCTTGGCCGCTCGGCGGTGTCGTACGGGTCGGCGACTCGCTGCTCGTGATCGACCAGGTGGCCGAGCCGGACGCGCACCTGGCTCCGATGAGCGAGGGCGGTCTCGCCTACAACCGCCCCCCTCGGCTGTCGCCGCTGCGGCCTCGGCGGAGGCTGGCCGTGCCGGTGCCCCCCACCAAGGGAGACCGCGCGCGTTTTCAGTTCATCATGGCTTTTATGCCCATGCTGTTCGGGCTGGCCATGTACTTCTTCACCAAGCAGATCTACATGCTGCTGTTCTGCCTGATGAGCCCGCTCATGATGCTGGGCCAGTGGATCAGTGAGAACCGCGAGGGCAAGAAGAAGCACAAAACATCCCTCAAGCAGTACAAGAAGGACCTGGCGGCCTATGAGGCCGAACTCGTCACCCTCAGCAAGGAAGAACAGCGCGCCCGGCGCGAGGACAACCCCGACCCGGCCGAGATCCTCCTCTACGCGACCGGCCCCCGCCGCCGTCTGTGGGAGCGTCGTCTCACCGACCCGGACGCGATGCAACTGCGCATCGGGGTCGGCGCCCTGCCCTCCGACGTGGAACTCGTTTTCGCACGCGGCGGCACATCGCACGACGAGGAGCCCCCGGAGCCGCCGCTCCTTCCGGATGTCCCCGTCACCCTGCCCTTTTCCCGGCTCGGCGTGGTCGGCATCGCGGGGGACCGAGCCCGCGCCCTCGCCACCGCGCGCTGGCTGAGCGTGCAGGCCGCCGTGCTGCACAGCCCCCGCGACCTGTCACTGGTGTCCCTGGCCGCTACGCCAGCTGCGGGCGCCGAGTGGCACTGGGCGCACTGGCTGCCCCACACCAACCCCGATGAGGGACAGGACTGTGTCGCTCTGGTCGGCTTCGACTCGGAGGGCATCAGCCGCCGAGTCAACGAGCTTCTGAACGAGCTGGCCCGACGCAAGGCGGCCCGCGAGCAGCACAACATGACAGGCCAGCTGTATCCGGACGCCAACGTGCTCCTGATTCTCGACGGGGCGCGGTTGCTGCGCCGCGTACCTGGTGTCCCCCAACTCCTGACCGAGGGCCCGCAGTACGGGATCTTCGCCCTCTGCATCGACGAGGACGAGCGGTTGCTTCCCGAGGAGTGCAAGGCCGTAGTGGCGTGGTCGCCCGACGCGGCCCACCACGTCCGGGTGCGCGGTTACGGCCTGGAGGCCGTCGGTGACGTCCTCGCCGACCAGGTGCCTTACGAATGGTGTGAACTGCTGGCCCGGTCCCTCGCCCCCATCCGCGATGTCAGCCGTGACGACGCCGATTCCGCCCTGCCCACCTCGGCCCGGCTGCTGAACCTGCTGAACATGCCCAACCCGGCGGGCGTCGACGTGGAGCGCATCTGGCAGGCGGGTGGTTCGACGACGTCCGCACCCATCGGTATCGCCGCCGACGGGGTCTTCGTCCTGGACATCCGCCGCGACGGGCCGCATGCCCTGGTCGCCGGTACGACGGGTGCCGGTAAGTCCGAGCTCCTGCAGACGATCATCGCCTCGCTGGCGGTGGCGAATCGCCCCGACGCCCTGAACTACGTCCTCATCGACTACAAGGGCGGCAGCGCCTTCATGGACTGCGCTCGCCTGCCGCACACCGTCGGTATGGTCAGCGACCTCGACGCCCACTTGACCGAGCGAGCCCTCGCCTCGCTCGCCGCCGAGCTGCATCGCAGGGAGCGGATCCTCTTCGACGCCGCCGCCAAGGACATCGAGGACTACAACGACACCCGCAAGCTCCGCCCCGAACTGGAGCCGATGCCCCGGCTCGTCCTGGTCATCGACGAGTTCGCGTCCCTGGTCGCCGAACTGCCCGACTTCATCGCGGGACTCGTCGACATCGCACGCCGAGGCCGCTCCCTTGGCGTGCATCTGATCCTCGCGACACAGCGTCCCGCGGGTGTGGTGAGCGCCGACATCCGGGCCAACACCAACCTCCGCATCGCGCTGCGGGTGACGGACGCCGCCGAGTCTATGGACGTCATCGACGCACCGGACTCGGGCGCGATCTCGAAGTCGACGCCAGGCCGTATGTACGTTCGTTCCGGCGCCCAGTCCCTGGTCGGTGTGCAGTCGGCCCGTATCGGTGGCCGTCGCCCGGCCACCGGGCAGACGGGGCCGAAGGCCACGCTCGTGCCCTTGCCCTGGAACGCCTACGCTCGCCCGCTGCCCAAGCGGGAAGAGGCCGAGGACGACGGCACGATGGTCACCGACCTGGCCGTCCTTGTGGACGCGGTGCGCGACGGTGCGGAACGGATGCGCTTCGGCGAACAGCGCAGCCCGTGGCTTCCGCCGCTGGCGGAGTCCGTCACCCTGGACGAACTGTCCGCGTACGGTGGCGCACCGGCCACCACCCCTGACGACGACGTGGCTCCCATTCCGTACGGCCTGGTCGACCTGCCGGCGAAGCAGACCCGCATGCCGGTGTCCTTGGACCTGGTGCACGGTGAGCACACCCTGCTGCTCGGTGGCGCTCGCTCCGGCCGCTCCACGGCACTGCGCACGCTCGCCGGCTCGCTGGCCCGCAACACCTCCCCGCACGATGTGCACGTCTACGCCATCGACTGCGGTTCCAATGCCCTACTGCCCCTGGTGCGTCTGCCGCACGTGGGCGCCGTCGTGACACGCGACGAGCCGGACCGGGTCCGCCGGCTGATCCAGCGCTTGCAGGTGGAGGTCGCCCGCCGCCAGCAACTCCTCGCGATGGAGGGCGCGTCCAGCGCTGCGGAACAGCGCGCGGGAGCGTCCCCGGAGGAGCGTCTGCCCTGGATGGTCCTGCTCCTGGACAGCTGGGAGGGCTTCGCGTCGACCTTCGAGAACTACAACTACGGTCAGTTGCTGGAAGCGGCCCAGCGCCTCTTCCGTGAAGGTTCCGCAGCGGGCCTGAAGGTCGTCATGACGGCCGACCGCAGTGGTCTGAGCGGTCACGTCTCCTCGGCCTTCGCCGACCGTCTCGTCATGCGCTTCGCCGACCCGAACGACTATTCAACGGCCGGTCTCCAGGCCCGCGAGGTTCCGAAGAACATGCCGCCCGGGCGCGCTCTGCGCATCACGGACACAGGCGTGGACGAGACGCAGATCGGTCTGCTGGCGCAGGACCCGGCCGGCCAGGCCCAGGTTCGCGCGCTCCGAGAGATCGCGGAGGAGGCACGCACCCGCTTCGGCCGCGTCCCGTCGGGCCGCCGCCCCCTGCGGGTCGACGCCCTGCCGACGCGCATCACGGCGTCGGAGGCGATGGCTCTGGATCCGGACTTCGTGCCGCCGTCGCCGTTGTGGGCCTTGGTCGCGGTGGGAGGCGACGAACTCCACCCCATCGGCATCGACTTGGAGGAGAACGGCCCTGGTTTCGTCATTGCAGGCCCACCGAAGTCCGGCCGTTCGACTGCATTGCTGTGCGCCGCCGAGTCCCTTCTGCGAGGAGGCACCCCCCTGGTGGTCGTGACACCTCGCCGGTCCCCGCTGCGGGAGCTCGAGGGCCGAGAAGGGGTACTCGGCGTGCTCAACGCGGAAAGCTCGGGTGACGACCTGGAAGAGCTCCAGGACCAACTCGACGGGCGGCCGTACGTCGTCGTGGTCGACGACGCCGAACTCCTCTACGACGCGCCACTGGACGAGCCGCTGGAAGGCGTCATCCGTCAGGGAGCCGATGGCGGCGTGGGCCTGCTCGCCGCCGGCACTACGGACTCACTGTCGGGTCAGTACCGGGGCTTCGCGGTCGAGGCCCGCAAGTCCCGCAACGGCATGCTGCTGACACCGCAAAGCACGTCGGACGGCGAACTGTTCGGCATCCGGCTGCCCGCGAACAGTGGGGGCGGGGCGGCGGGCAGTGGGTTGTTCGTGGCCGGTGGGGCGTTCGTGCCGGTTCAGGCCGTGATGAACGCGTAAATCAGGAGGGGGCTCCCGCTCACTGAGCGGGAACCCCCTCCTGATTTCCTGACACCGGGACTAGCTAGGACTTCGTCTCGCGTACGCCCTCGTCACGCGGCTTATCAGCCACCTGCCGACGAGGAGGGCGGTTCATCTGGGCCGAACGTGCGAAGAATCCAGAGACGACGCCAGATCACTGCCGTGGCGAGGCCCAGGCACAGCACGGCCAATGCCGAGGTGCCGTAAGCCGGCAGATTCGCCGGTGGGTCTTCCACCCAAGCACGGGTGAGTATTCGGGATGGGTCATCGCGGTCGTACGTGACGACCAGTGCGGCGTCGGTATGCGTGTCGGGATACATCCCGGCGTAGTCCGAAAGCTTGACCTCGGTACCGGCCTTCGGGCCGCTCAAGAGGCGAACCTTGACGAACTCCGGCTTCGAGTCGACATCGACGACCGTGGCAGCGGAATCGACCCCGCGGGAACGCAGGTCCTGCACCAAATAATGCGGAGGAAGCCAGAGAAGGAGAGTTACCCCGACGCACAGCAGGAATATCCCGGGCATACCCAGAATCACTCGGCGTTGCGGCAGGGGCGGCCGCAGCTTCCACGCAGCCACTCTGGCGACCGCTCGGCGTGCCTCTTCCACATGGGGCGGGAGTTGATACTTCTTTTCGGCCATGGTCATCGCAGGGACGCGGACGCGCCAGAGCTTTGTCTTCTGCTCAAACGCCGCCGGGGGCACCCCGTTCAAGGTTTGTGACCTCGAAGGAATGCCCCGGCAGGCTGCGGCATCCGCGCGTTCCGGCTTCGCCTCAGGTGGCGCGCTCGATGTTGTCGGCGCTGGTGTTGGCCGACTTGCTGGCCTCGTTCAGCGTGTCGACCCACTTGTCGAACGTCGGCTTCACGTCGTGCCAGTCGTTCCGGAAGCGGTCGGCCTTGGGGCCCTTCCAGTAACCCGAGCTCTGGCTGGTGGCCGTCTCCAGAGCCTTGATGAGGCCCTGGAGGTCGGTGGCCTTCTTGCCGAAGAGCTTGGACAGTTCCCGAAGCTGAGTGAGATCTGCACCGCGATCCATGGCGATCCTCCCCGTGTCACGTAGGTAAACGGACTACCCGTTTGCAACAAGGGACGCTACCGCACCAGACGTAGTTGCAGTCCAGCGCCTTGGGAGATGGGAGTTTCATGTGAACGAGTGGTGTTGGCCTGGGCCGGGAGCACGACGAAGGTCTGCACGGAGCGCCAGTATGCTGAGGCTCCTGGGACAGCGGGGGAGGCTGCTATGGCAAATCCTGACATTCAGGAACTCAACCAGCGGGCCAGCCAGCTGAGGTCGCTGGCCGACCACATCGACTCACTTGTCGATGCCGCCAAGAAGCACAGCACCATCGGGATGAAGACCTGGTCGGGCCCCAACGCGGACGACGTGCGCGGGCGGCTCAAGAGCTGGCAGACGACGTGCGGCACGGTCGCCAAGGCGCTGCGCGACGAAGCGCACAAGTGCGCGCAGGACGCCAAGGACCTGAAGGACGAGAAGAAGTAGCGGGCGTTGCCCCTGCTACGGCGAGAGGAACCCGTACCAGTGCCCTCGTACGACAGCTCCCGAGCCCGCCTCCGGCTGGCCGACCGCCACATCGCTGTGTTCGCACACCTCTTGGACGGTGAGACGCCACCTGAGGAGCTGTGGGAGTCACTGGTCGAGCTCCAGCGCATCGGCCTGGTCGGCGAGGAGGGAGAACTGGCTCCGGTTCTCCGAGAGCCGCTCAGCGCCCTGGCCGACCCGATGGTCATGATCCAGGTGGAGATCACAGGCGAGCACGGCGTGGTCAACCACGGTGTGGTCGTGGGCCAGGAGGCAGTGATCTCACACGACGGCTGGCCGGGCGAGGAGGAGTCCGAATACGTCTCCATCGAGCCGAACACCCTCGTGTGGGAACTGGCCCGCAAGGTCAACCTGCATCGCGGGGAAAAGCCGGTGGAAGGCGCTCCAGAGGTGCGAATCGAGACGACCATGGGTGCTCTGGACGCCGCGTTCGTCGCACTGGAAGAACCTGGTCCCGAAGAGGACACGACCCGCGACCTCGTTCGCAAGGCACTCATCGAGGCGGACACCAAGCTCAAGGACCCGGTCCTGGGTCAATTCCTGGACGCGGTCGTCTCCTTGAACGCCACCTGGCGCATCACCACCGCCTGGGACGGCGAACACGAGGGCCAGCGCTCCACCATGGTCCGCGCCCTGGCCGTCTGGGACTGTGGTCCCCTCGGCTACTGGATCCGCGAGCAGCCCGAAGAACCCATCATGCCGGGCCAGGTCGGCCCGGACAGCGCGCTCGTTCTGGTGAAGTCCGACTCCGCCGAGGTGTGGGAGAAGATCACGGATCTGCTGCCGGACAAGGAAGAACTGCTGATCGCGGACGAGTAGGACCGCGAGCCGGCTGAACGGTGCCTCAGAACCAGTTCATCGGATTCGCCTTGGACTTGGCGATGCTCTTCCCCAAGTCCTTGGCTTTGTCGCCGACCCAGCCTGCCGCCTTGCCCGCGCCCTCCTTGATGTCGTCCCAGTGCTGGACGATCTTCGCTCCGCCGTAGATGATGCCCGTCCCCACCGCCAGACCGATGGTGACCGGGTTCGGGGCGACCATGGCCGCCGTGAGGGAGGCGTTGAAGCCGACCTCGGCGACGTCGGCGACGTACGCGGCGCCCTTCTTCTTGAAGGCGTCGACGGGGTTGCCCTGAGAGATGACGTTGGCGGCGCTGAAGCCGGTCGACAGGACACCGCCCACGATGCCGGCGCCGCGCAGGAAACCGGCGGTCTTGGCGGCGGCGCCAAGACCGGTACGCAGGGCCCCCGCGCCTCGCGCCGCGTTCGTGGCTTCCGTGACGGAGTTGGCGAACCGCTGGCTGTTCGCGGCCTTGGTGAACACTTTGATCAGGCTGGCATTGCCGGCGCGGGCGACCGCCTGGCCGGAGTGCGTGAAACCGCCGTACATCCTGGCCGCCTGGTCGGAGCCGACCAGGAAGTCGATGACGCCGTTGGCGCGGAGCGTGTTCATCAAGGGCGTGGCGCGAACCCAGTTGTAGCCTTGGCCGATCAAATCTCCGCGAATGCCACTGGTGAAGGGGATGCGGGAAAGGTTCTGATAGGTGGTGCTCCGGCCGAAGAGCGAGCCGAGCTGACCGGGCAGCCAACTGCCCGGCGCGCTCAGTGAACGCAGCTTCGGAGTCCACTCGATCAGGCCGTTGCCCGCAGACCGTATGAGTCCGCTCTCGGAGCCGCGCAGGACCACGCCGAGCCGCGTCTTCCAGGTCCGAAGGGCGCCCGCCTTCAGGGAGTTGCCCAGCAGCACCTTGGTCAGTGACGTGCCCTGGAGGGTGACGACGGCCGTCGCCGCGGTGACGGAGCCCCAGTCGCCGTACAGGCCGATCATGGAGGCGATCGTCTCTTCGTGCGGCTGGAGCCCGGGTATCTGGGCTATGGCGTGGGCCTCAAGCCGCTGGATCCAGTCCGCCAGCGACTCGTCGGGCTGTCGCTTGAACCTGTAGGCGTTCGGATCGTCGCTGGCCGCCACGGAGTTGGCCAGTAGAAGAGCGTCGGGACCGAGGCCCTCCCTCTTGTACTTCTCGATCTCCTTGGGGCTGAACCCGGCCCACATGAGCCCGGCTTGGGGGTCACCGCTTTCCAACCTGGCGAAGACCGCCCGCTTGCGCAATTCCGGTGCGGTGTCCTTGACCCAGCTGCGCAGAGGCTTGAGCGTGGTCAACTTGCTCGTGACGCCGAGCCTGGACGCTCTGGTGAATGCTTCATCCAGTCCGTCCTGGACCCCGCCCCGCCCGTCGAGCAGCTTCGCGAGCTGGTCCAGGTCGTCCGGATTGACCGTCCTCATGCCCACGTTTCATTTCCCCAGAGCGTGTGTTCCGGAACCAGCCGGTCAGGGCTGTGGAGTCGCTGCTCCAGGATATGGATGATGCTTCCCGTGAGATCGTTCGATCATCATCTCTTTACCGTATGCAAACGCATTCTTAGACGCCGTTTCTGATGGCGTGATCGCTCGTTGAGCAGTGCATGACGGATCTGGTGGAGCGGTTGGTGCCGGACGAGTTGTGGACGCTGTTCCTGCGTGTGGTTCCGCCGACGGAGGTCATGCGCCCGCAGGGCGGCGGCCGCCGACGGGCCGGGGACCGTGAATGCCTGGCGGCAATCATCTTCGTGGCCACCTCGGGCTGCACCTGGCGGCAGTTACCGCCGGTGTTCGGGCCGGCCTGGCCCACGGTTTACCGGCGCTTCGCCCAGTGGAGCCGGGACCGGGTGTGGGCCCGGCTGCACCGGGTCATCCTCGACGAACTCGGCGCTCGGGGTGAGCTGGACTGGTCGCGGTGCGCGATCGACTCCGTCAGCGTCCGGGCGGCAAAAGGGGGCCACTGACCGGACCGAATCCGACCGACCGCGGCAAGCCGGGATCGAAATCCACCTCATCACCGACCGAAACGGCCTGCCGCTGTCGCTGGGCATCTCCGGCGCCAACACGCACGACAGCCTCGGCCTGAAGCCGCTCGTGCGTGGGATCCCGCCCATCCGCTCCCGCCGCGGACCCCGCCGCCGGCGTCCGGCCAAGCTACACGCCGACAAGGGCTACGACTACGACCACCTGCGGAAATGGCTCCGCGAGCGCCGCATCCGCCACCGCATCGCCCGCAAGGGCATCGAGTCCTCCACCCGGCTCGGCCGACACCGCTCGGTCGTCGAAAGGACCGTGTTCTGGCTGGCCGGATGCCGAAGGCTGCACCGACGTTACGAGCGAAAGGCCGAACACTTCCTGGCCTTCG